>JAUXHQ010000019.1 GCA_030621455.1 Deltaproteobacteria bacterium | reverse complement strand
ACCTTAAGAGTCCGTGATAGTAGCCCAGGCCGATTAATCAATGATGGTGATCATGGCCATGCTCATGTCCTTCTTCCTCCGGTGAGACGGGCATCTCTTTCCGGGCAGTACTGAATTGCTCACTCGATCGGTTTATAAACTCAGCGGCAGCTTTCAGGTTATGTGCTACTTCTTTCAACCCGTGTCTGTCTGCCACATCCGCCCATTTCATATACTCCTTAATGTGATCATCATTATGCTTTATCCAATGGTTCAAGAGCACAGCCAACTTTTTGATTTCATCCTCTACCATAATTCGATTCTCCCCTCGATTGAATATTCGCCACTGCATGATATGTTCAATAGCCTGTTGGTCCACCGAGCATGAATTGAGAATAGACCAAACCTTCCCGGTTGTCAACCATAACCCAAAAAACCCTTGCCTTGAGATATGGATGTTGATACAATCAAAATAATTCGACCTATGCAGTTGGTCGGGTTTACCGCTTGGCTGCTTAACACAATGCTGTTCACTGAATCATCAAAGACACTGGGGTTGAGTAACTGCACAGGTAAAAATAATTCCAGAGAATTGGGTCACCGTAAGACGCAGAGTCCGAGCCTTTCCATGGTGTGAGACGTAAACTCGTATATTCCTGTCCGGCAAACACAAGGACATATAATGCTGGCAAAGGTTTTAAGCAGTGCTATTCAAGGAGTGAATGCATATAAAGTTGAAGTAGAGGTAGACATAGCCCTTGGGCTGCCATCCTTTGCTACGGTTGGGCTCCCGGACGGAGCTGTGAAGGAGAGTAAGGAACGGGTAAGATCCGCTGTTAAGAATTCAGGATACGAATTTCCATCGAAGAAGATCACGGTAAACTTGGCCCCAGCCGACATAAAAAAGGAAGGGGCCGCATTTGATCTACCCATAGCGGTAGGAATGTTGGCCGCCTCCGGCGTGGTGGAAAAGAGCATGCTGGAGAATTTTCTAATACTGGGAGAATTATCCCTTGACGGAAGGATAAAGCCCATCAGGGGCTCGCTCTCAATGGCTGTAGCAACTAGAGACAACGGTCTCATGGGGCTGATAATCCCTCAGGCCAATGCAAAAGAAGCAGCCGTCGTAAAGGGGGTAAGTGTTTTAGCTGTTAAAACTCTGGGAGATGTGGTCGACTTCCTAAACAAGTCCCTATCCATTGAGCCTACCACCGTTGATTTGGAAGAGACATTCAAGAGGAATCTTACATATCCCGTAGACTTCAACGAGGTAAAAGGGCAGGAACATGCGAAAAGGGCCTTGGAGATCGCGGCTGCCGGCGGGCATAATGTTATCATGATCGGTCCTCCCGGCGCCGGAAAGACGATGCTGGCTGACAGGATACCCACCATATTGTCAGATATGTCCTTTGAAGAGGCGATAGAGACTACAAAGATCCACAGTGTGATGGGTTTAATCAACAATGACAGCGCCTTGATCGTCACTCGGCCTTTTCGATCTCCCCACCATACGATCTCCGATGCCGGACTTATTGGGGGCGGACAGGTTCCCAAGCCTGGGGAAGTTAGCCTGTCCCATAATGGAGTTCTCTTTCTCGACGAACTGCCGGAGTTTAAGAAGAATGTACTGGAAGTTATGCGGCAGCCGGTAGAAGACGGACAGGTTACTATATCCAGGGCAGTGACTTCACTGACGTATCCAGCCCAATTCATGCTTGTGGCGGCAATGAATCCATGTCCATGCGGATTTTTCACGGATCCTCATCATGAGTGTAACTGTACCTCTCCCCAAATCCAGAAGTACAAGGCAAAGATCTCAGGGCCCTTGTTGGACCGTATTGACATACATATTGAGGTCCCATCAGTCAGTTATAAAGACCTCTCTGACGAAAGATCAGGTGAATCATCTCAAACGATCAGGAAAAGGGTAAACTCTGCCAGGGAAATCCAGAAGGAACGACTCCATAGTAATAAGATCCACTGCAACGCACAGATGACCTCCCGGCATATTACAAAGTATTGTCAGATAGGGGAGGAGTCGAAGAGACTCCTGGAAACAGCCATAAGCAAACTCGGTTTAAGCGCAAGGGCATATACCCGGATACTCAAGGTCTCTCGTACTATCGCCGACCTTGAAGGGGGAGATGAAATAACCCCATACCATATTTCTGAGGCCATTCAATATCGGAGTCTCGATAGGGCTCCGTTTTAGAGCAGGGCATATAGGGGATGAGGCCGATGAATTAGTCGGCGATGAAGTAATATGATGCGACTCAAAAAAGGCAATTCTAATACAAACAGGTCAGAGCCTAATCAAAGGAGGAGAACAGGCTTTGTTAGATTTATCGCCATCAGCGCCTCCATCCTCTTGGTTATCCTGACGGTATCCATCGCCGGAACCTACTATTATTTCAGCAAAGGACTGCCGGACCTTTCCATATTGAAAAACTACCACCCCAATATTACAACCAAGGTTTATTCTGATGGAGGTGAACTAATAGGGGAGTTTTATATTGAGAAAAGGACTGTGATCCCTCTGGAAAAGATTCCGAGACTACTCATGGAGGCCTTTATAGCCGCTGAAGACAGCCAGTTTTATGAACATAAGGGCATAAGCTTTCTCGGTATAGTCAGGGCCGTTTTCAAGAATATTGAAGCGGGCAAGATTGTTCAGGGAGGTAGTACAATCACCCAGCAGGTGACCAAATACCTTTTACTTTCACCGGAGAGGCGTTTTTCGAGAAAGATAAGGGAGGCTATACTCGCTTACAGGATAGAGAACCAGCTTTCAAAGGAAGATATACTCTTTCTCTACTTGAACCAGATCTATCTGGGTCACGGTGCTTATGGTGTTGAGACAGCGGCTCAGAGTTATTTTGAGAAGCATGCAGAAGACTTGAACCTGGCTGAATGCGCCATGCTCGCAGGGCTTCCACGGGCTCCCAGTGCATACTCACCCTTCACCAACCCCGAAATGGCAAAGAAACGTCGAGCCTATGTCTTGAAGCGAATGCTTGAAGAAAATTTCATAACCGCTAAACAGTTCAAAGAGGTATCTAATAAACCTGTGGACCTGAAGGCCAGAGAAAACAGACAGATCCATGAGGCTCCGTATTTTACCGAACATGTCCGCAGGTACATAGAAAAAAACTACGGCAGCGATAGCCTTTACAAAGATGGTTTGCGAGTTTATACTACTGTGAACCTGGACATGCAAACTGCGGCTGAGAGGGCTTTGGAATCTGGACTCGCGGACTTGGATGAAAGGCAGAATTATCAGGAACCTGAAGAAGGGGTGGGGGTTCAGGGGGCTCTGGTATGTATGGACCCACACACAGGACATATCAAAGCAATGGTGGGTGGAAGAGATTTTAATAGAAGCCAGTTTAACCGGGCTATTCAGGCAAAAAGACAGGCAGGGTCTGCCTTCAAACCCATCATATATGCGGCTGCTTTAGATAACGGCTATACACCCGGGACGACTATTATTGATTCACCTATTATCTACGATGATCCGGAAAGAGAAGAGACCTGGAAGCCAAAAAATTACGGCAGGAAGTTCCATGGGCCTATTACTTTTCGAGAAGCGCTGGCTAAGTCCAGGAATATTGTGACAGTGAAGATCCTTAGAAATATGGGTATAAACTATGCATCCGCATATGCCAGACGGCTTGGGATAGTCTCCTCCCTTAACATGGACCTCACGATGGCCCTCGGTTCTTCCAGCGTCTCACTCCTGGAGCTAACAAGGGCGTATGCTGTCTTTGTGGCCCTGGGGAAAAGAGTAGAACCCATCTTTGTGACACGGGTTGTCGATCGGGAGGGTAAAGTATTAGAAGAGAATGAACCTTACGTGGAAGAGACCATAAGCCCGGAAACCGCTTATATAATGACAAGCCTTCTGAAAGGTGTCGTACAAAATGGTACAGGTTGGAGGGCAAAGGCCCTGGGTAGATCGTGCGGAGGCAAGACCGGTTCAACGAACAACCATATGGATGCATGGTTCGTGGGATTTACTCCGGACATAATTGCCGGATGCTGGGTAGGGTTCGATGAGGAACGCGACTTAGGAAATCATGAAACCGGTTCGCGAGCAGCCGCACCCATCTGGCTCCAATTTATGAAAGAGATATTGAGGGATAAGGAAATAATGGAGTTTCCTGTTCCGGAAGGCATTGTATTCGTAAAGATAGACAAAAAGACAGGGCTTCTACCAACTCCCGAATCAACCAGCATTATATTTGAATCGTTCAAAGAAGGTACCGCGCCGACAGAGTACTCTGACTACGCCGTGAAATCAGATGTCGCGGATTTTTTCAGGCTTGAATCATACTGAAAAATCACCCCCGTTTGAAGCAAATTCCGCGCCTTTCTCGATGGCCCTCGAGTTATTCGATATGAAACTGGAAGGGCGGTTAGGGAACATCTCAGGTAATAATTTAATAGCCAATTCGAGAGAAACGATCTTTGTCTTTTCGATAAACGCCCCCATGGCAACCATATTCGCCATTTGGGAATTCCCCAGTCTCTGAGCCATCTCGTTGGCAGGTAGTAACAATTTGTCTATATCTTTCCGGTTTGTCTTTTCGGGGTCTATCAAAGATGTGTTGAGCAGCAAAAACCCTTTGGGTCTGACCATCGGTTCATATTTGAGAAGGGAAGGTTCATTCATCACGATAGCACTGTATGGGTGCCCGGTCACAGGAGACCCTATCTCTTCTGAAGAGACTACCACAGTACAGTTAGCGGTCCCACCCCTCATTTCCACGCCGTACGAAGGCATCCACGTAACATTCTTCCCCTCTTTCATAGCTATCAGGGCAAGTATGTCTGCCATTAGCATGATACCCTGCCCCCCAAAACCCGCCATAATTACATCATAATACATCTACCGACCCTCAAAATCTACAAGAAATCCTTTTCCTTTCGCTCCTTGAAAACCCCCAATGTAAAGTAAGGGATCATCTCCTCTTCGACCCTTTTCTGGCCTTCCAGGGGTTTAACCCGCCAGTTGGTATGACAGGCCGACAAGAGTTCCACAAATGTGAGACCCATGTCAGCTATCTGCATTTCAAAGGCTTTTCTAACAGCCTTTTTGGCCTTAAGGACCTCCTTTGCATTATGCATGGAGACCCTAGTTGAATAGGCAACTCCTTCCAAGGTAGCCAACATCTCTGCCATTCGTATGGGATAGCCATCATTTCGGAAGTTCCGTCCGTAAGGGGTCGTGGTGGTCTTTTGGCCCAATAACGTTGTGGGGGCCATCTGCCCGCCGGTCATCCCATATACGGTATTATTGATGAAAATTACCGTTATACTCTCGCCCCTATTGGCAGTGTGGATTATCTCCGAAGTACCTATGGACGCCAGGTCACCGTCACCTTGATATGTAAAGACGATCTTGTCCGGATGTACCCGTTTAATGCCGGTGGCAACTGCAGGCGCCCGACCATGGGGGGCCTCAATCGCGTCAAAGGCAAAATAATCATACATAAAGACAGCGCACCCCACACCGGAAACCCCGATCGTCTTTTCCCGGACACCAAAGTGGTCAATAGCATCTGCCACTAATCTATGGGCAGTGCCGTGCGTGCACCCAGGGCAAAAATGGGTCTGACAATCAACCAAGCTCTTCGGTCTACTAAAAACCTTTTTCATCGAGCGTCACCTTTATCTCTCTCAACACATCTTCAGGAGTAGGTATACCCCCTCCGGGACGACCATAAAACCTGAGTTTAACCTTATCTTCAATCGATAGTCTCACATCTTCAACCATCTGACCTGTATTCATCTCCACCACCAAAACCCTGCGTATCTTTTTGGCGGTCCGTCGAACAACCTCGGCAGGAAATGGAAACAGGGTAATCGGACGTATCAAGCCCACCCTAATGCCTTCGTCTCCGGCCATCTGTATTGCGGTCTTGACGATTCGGGAAACCGTCCCAAAAGCTACAATAACAACCTCAGAATCATCCAATCCTTTCCCCTCGAAGAGGACATCCTCTTTTCTCAAGAGATCATATTTTCCCTTCAGTTCGAGGTTGTGGGCTTCCTGTTCCCCATCGGAAAGATAGAGAGTCTTAAGAAACTGGGGCTTGCGCCCTTTGGCGCCTGTCAGCGCCCACGGTCTGGCGGGAGGAGCTTCAGCGCCCCTCTCTTCCAGAATAACCGGTTCTTTCATTTGGCCCAAGACGGCATCACACAGAATCATTGCAGGATTTCGATATTTGTCGGACAAATCGAAGGCCTTGATTGCGAGACCAAACATTTCTTGAACAGAGGCAGGAGCCAGGACAATATTAAAATAGTCCCCATGCCCACCACCACGGGTTGCCTGAAAATAATCACCCTGGGTAGGGGCGATGCCGCCCAGACCGGGACCGACCCTCATGACATTTACCACCAACGCGGGCAGCTCGCTTCCCGCCATATATGACATGCCTTCCTGCATCAGTGATATGCCGGGCCCTGAAGAAGAAGTCATAACCCTGGCGCCTGCTGCAGATGCCCCCATGACCATATTTATTGAAGCCAATTCGCTTTCAGCCTGTATGAAGGTCCCGCCGATCTTCGGCAACTCCGCGGAGAGGTATTCGGGTATATCATTCTGGGGAGTAATCGGATAACCGAAATAGTATCTGCACCCTGCCGCAATGGCACCTTGAGCCAGAGCGATGTTTCCTTTCAGAAGGGTCTTTTCTGCCATACCTGTTCCGTCCTTTCACCCATCACTTATAAACCTCGATGGCCACATCCGGGCAAACCTCAGCGCAAAGCGCACATCCGGTACAGTTGTCATTGTCCGCTATCATAGCGGGGAGATATCCTTGAATGTTCAGTTCTTTGTCAATCCTGATAAGATCCTTCGGGCAAGCCACAACACAAAAGCCACAGCCCTTACATCTATTCCTGTCAATAATTATCTTGGCCACGATATGCTTACCACCACCTCCTAAAATATCCTACACATTGAATGGCACGGAAGTTTTGAGACTTATTAAGTGAAGAAGGCTATCACAAAATAGAGGGATTTGTCAAATATTTTCGACCTGTGCAATTGAGCTGGTTTACCGCTTGCCGGCTACTTATTTCGTTTGCTTGGTATGAACTACAATCTGGCATAAGGTTGTATGTGTAATGGGTTGATACGTCTCTTTGTATATTTTGATGTTGGCCAGGTCCTTACGTATAACAAGCAAACGAAAAAAGCAGCCGGCGCTTAACGCAATCCTGTTAACTGAATCATCGGAGACAATTCAAGACACTAGTGTCGTGTCAATTGAGAGATGACGCATCTCGATTTTGTCATTCCCGCGGAAGCGGGAATCCAGAAGCGCCGAAGTAGCCAGAAATACTGGATTCCCACCTTCGTGGGAATGATAACGTTAGCGGGTCTTATTGCAAGCTTGCGCAACGCAGCGATCGGGGGGCAGGGCCGGTGAAAAAGCGCAAATTAAGGCCGGGCGAGGCATAATATCAGAGGACTGAAAAAAGAAAGGGATGGATATTATCAAACCGGTTCAATCAATCATTAGACTCCCTGGCTGACCTCAACATCTCCCTCTGTTTTTGAAACACATAGCGTATCAAGGAGTCCCGGTCTTCCTCAGTAATTTCAGTAAATTTGACTACTATTTCAAACCTTCCCCCTCTAGCATTGTCCGGTCTCTTTACCCTGATTACCTCTCCTAAAATGGTAACGGGAGATATGGGGAAGGTAGGTAGAACTATCTCCAGCCTCAAGATCTCTCCGATCCCTACTTCTTCCTCACCGGAGAGTTTTGCTCCTGAGCCACTTATATTCTCTATTATTGCATCTTTTCCGACCCCTATTTCTCTGGCATGAGCATTAAAAGAACCAAGTATCATATTTAACTTCCTGTCAATGTTAACTAAAAGCTGTACTATAGCCATGCTCATTTCGCTATTTTTATCCGCAGTTTCTCTTTCATGGTACCATATTTTCGATAGCAATGCCTGGACGCCGCCCTCATTTACGGTCGTATCCGGAAACTCTTTTTGTGTCTCCTCGTAATCGTCCCTGGTTAATACCGTATAAGTGCAGTGTAAACAGTCTTCAATTCGCACAAGACCTCGCCTCTGAGTTACTATTGTCTTATCCACCGGAATTAGCTTTATCAAAGGGAAATCATCCCTTTCCACTACCCGAGCAGGTATTGTGAAGTTCACAGTCCCCTTGTCTCCCGAGATTTGAGCCTTTTTACCGTTAGTAATCTTAATGTCGTGTTTCGGCATGTCAGGGATCTTCACTATGATAGATCTTTCCTCTATATCCTTTATTACCGAGGGGATTCTGATGTTTTCACTCTTGCCTTCTTCAAGGATCTCAAGTTCTACTCTCTGGTCCGGAGCCAAATAGTCACAAACGTTCATCTCCACACCTCCTTCTTTCTAAAGGGAATTTAATTTCCCCTGTCTCATAAAATATTGTATCATCCTTCTGAAAGTATTCGACCTGTGCAGTTGGTCAGGTTTACCGCTTGCCGGCTACTTATTTCGTTTGCTTGTTATGAACTACAATCTGGCATACGGTTGTATGTGTAATGGGTTGATACGTCTCTTATGTATTTGGATGTTGGCCAGTTCCTTACGTATAACAAGTAAACGAAACAAACAGACGGCGCTTAACGCAATCCAGTTAACTGAATCATAGGAGACACTTCAAGACACTAGGTTTGTGTAACTGCACAGGTCGAAAGTATTTGGGTAATTTAGAGCCGAACAACACCCAAAACCTTATTGAAAGCATAAAACATGCCAACAGTAATAATCCTTTGTCTTGATGGTGGGGGAAAGGTGCCTATATGGTAAGCTCAAAGAGAGGGGATAGTACTTCTTCCGAAACCGGTAAAAAATGCATATTTCTGTTCAAAGACCTTCATGAATTTCTTCACAACTTCACTATCGAATTGGCAACCGCTTAATCCTTGTATCTCGGCCAAAGCGTCATTCTTTGACATGGCCATTCGGTAGGGACGATCCGTAGTCATGGCATCAAAGGCGTCTGCCACAGATAAAATACGAGCGGGGAGCGGAATGCTTTTGCCGGACAGACCGTCGGGATATCCTTTTCCATCCCATCTTTCATGGTGGTAGCGGATTATGGACCTTTCTACCGGTATAATCCCTAACGGCTTGATAATATTCTCTCCTATAATCGGGTGTGTTTTGATGACATCGAACTCTTCTTTCGACAATCTTCCGGGCTTTAACAGTATGGAATCCCGGATACCAATCTTCCCGATATCATGCAAGAAACCTCCAAGTCTAATTGTCTCTATCTCTTCGTCCGAACACTCCAGTTCCCTGGCAATATCCATTGCCAGTCCGGTAACTCTCTGGGAATGGCGCTTGGTATATTTGTCCCTTGCCTCAATAGCATTCACCATTACCCGGAGACTGCTCAGGAGATTATTGTATATGCTCTCATATAATATATTGTTTTCTATGCTGAGGGCTGCCTTCTTGGCCAAGGTAAGAAGCAGGTAAAGGTCATCTTCAGTGAATCTGCCGCCGCTTGGCCTATCAGACACATTAAGGACCCCAAACACCTCATTCTTTATCTTCAATGGAACCGAGATAAATGAATCGGCGCTGTATGCTATACTACCACCTTCAGGATGCGGAGCGCCGGATAGGCCGTCCAACAACAGATGTCTGCCGCTAAGCGCCACCTTCCCGGCTATTCCACTTCCCAGAGGGATCCTGGCTCCTTTGGTGACGTCGCCATCGATGCCCTTGGCAGCTTTAATAATCAACTCGTCCAACTCCCTGTCCAGGATCATCAAAGAAGACTTCCCTGCTTCCGTAATATCGCAGGCCATACTCACTGTCTTCTCAAAGAGGTCGCCTTCCTCTAAAGTCTCAGAGAAAGTCTCGCTAATGGAATAAAGCACTGAAACCTCCGTAAGCTTCTTGTTCAGCTTCTTATTCAGGTCTTCAATGGTCTTCTTCCGTTCCACTTTCCTGGTAAGTGCAGCGTTGTCAAGCAAGAGGCATCTCTCTTTCACCAGCTTCTCCACCACCACTTCGACTTGTTCTATCCTGACCGGTTTTGTAATGAAGTCTGAAGACCCCTCTTTTATGGCTTCAACAGCGATTCTAACATCAGGACATCCTGTGATTATCACCACGGGTAGCGTACGGTCATGTTTCTTGATTTCTCTTAAAAGATCCATCCCATTCATAGCGGGCATCCAGATATCCGTGAGCACAGAGTCAAAATTACCCTCCTTCACTTTACTAAGGGCCTCAGCACCATCTTCAGCAACATCTACGAGATAGCCTGCTTCCTCTACGATCTCTGACAGTGAATCTCTCACCACAGCCTCATCATCCACTACTAAGATCTTGAATTTTTTCTCCAGCCCCATAGCCCTCATTAATACCCACTCAATAAACAATCAAACTTGGGTTAGAAGTCTCTCTTTACAAAGCCTGAATTCTTCTTCGGTCAGAACCCCATCCTGTCGCAGTTTGACAAGCCTCTCCAATTTTTCAAACATCCTGTCTTTATCACTCCCCTTCGTCTGAAGGTAGTATAGAGGAAGTGAATTTCCAGGCAATATTTGAAGCATTTTAAGGTTCTTTGCGATTTTTGCCTGGTCTTCTTCCATACTTTTATTTATCTCATCCACATTTATGTCCAAGTCCGCTTTCGACTGTCTTAACGTATCTAACTCTGCGCAGGCCTTCCTCAGGTCCTCGATCAGACGCCCCTTCTCTCTTTCCAGCCTCACCCTTTCAGATGCATTCCCGAGTACAACGGCGACTTCCTCCAATTTGAAAGGCTTGGTGATGTAATCGTACGCCCCCTCTTTTATCGCCTGTAAAGTCGTTTCCAGAGATGCATAACCGGTAACAATAATGACATGTAAATCCCTGTTTACCTTTTTCGCCGCCTTTAGTACATCTATCCCATCAGCCCCGGGCATCTGCAAGTCAGTCAGAACTATATCTAAATCCTCTTCCTCAATTTTATTGATGGCATCTATCCCATCCGAAGCCGTCAGCACAAGGAACCCTTCAATCGTCAAATATTCTTCCAATACATCCAACGAACTCTTGTCATCCTCTACAATCAAAACCCTTATCTTATCCTTGGATTCTAATGTCCTCTTTTTCATCCGATCCTTCTATCAGAAATGGCGCTGCTCAATAAGTCCGGGTAACAGCTAATGGATTCCCGCCTTCGGAGCAATGATGATTGGAGGTTAGTGCATGTCATTCTAACGAAGGCTGAAATCCATTGGATAATCGTGAAATATGGTTTGAGTGTAACCTTTTTTCGTTTGATTTGCCCCGGCTTATCGAGAACTTACGGTTTTCAGATGTTAAATTTTACAAGGGCAGAGGAAGGGTTCTGAGTAAATCGTACATTTTTTTCGTTGTCGAGGATTCAGACCTACCTACCTATGCGTGTTCGAACGCAGACAGGTAACGCAGTGAAATTCAATATATGGAAATATCTGCTCTTTGTCCACATTGTTAAGCTTATCCTACCGAGCACCTTCCATCTCTTCCATCTCAGATGCCTTTGTCGTGACCCTCGATTCCGTTTTAGAAGCTTCTGCCATCACCTGTTCAACTACTTGAGAAGTAACCTCTTTGAGTATCTGTTTCTTCTTTGCTTCCTCTGAAACACTTACCTTATCGATATCTGATTGAGTATGATCTTTCTTCTCCGGGGTGTTGAGTCCTTCGAGTCTTGCCTGTTTGGTGTAAAAACGTAGGATGTTTTGGACCTGATAACTCGAAATATTCATTACCATTACCACCCTTTCCCAGGTTAAAGAAAAATCCCTGCCTTAACCTGGGAAAATTATGCTGTGCAAAGATATTGCCCTATTATGTTTCCCTCCAGGGTCTGATTAGGCCATTCCATTAAAAAGAATCCCTATCATGTCACTCAATCTGGCTGCAAGATCCAGGACTTTCTCAGGGGGGATCTCCCTGATCAACTCTTTGGTATCTTTATCTATAACCCGTATCACCG
Source organism: Deltaproteobacteria bacterium (assembly GCA_030621455.1). Classification (GTDB taxonomy): domain Bacteria; phylum Desulfobacterota; class UBA8473; order UBA8473; family UBA8473; genus JAUXHQ01. The sequence continues at coordinate 671 of JAUXHQ010000019.1, read as the reverse complement.
TCCGGCCGGTCTTTTCATGCTTTGAAAACCGAAGCCCCACTTGATGCATACTGCCCATTTCCCTCTCAAGAGCATCCAACATGGCCTGAGAAACATCAGTCGCCTTTCGTGATGTCTCCTTTACCTCTATCTCCTGCTGCGCTTGCAAACTACTACTTGCCGGCTCACGGGATTTTGAAAGTCTGGGACCGACAAGATTTGCCTGGTCACTCCCGGCGTTTGCCGCTTTGTTTATCGCTTCCAGCATGGTATCACCTCGCTTTGCAAATATGTATGCTCCTTGCCCAAATACCCTCATCAAAATAAATACGAAGGTAGCAACAAATACAATACGTACACCTTACACCTTACACCTTTTACCTTTTATACGCACGAGCCAGTCTTCCCCTGTTGGCGACCGCCGCCATTTGCCTCCGTGTGACGGACCGCCGTCTTTCCAGCTCCCCAATAAGCCTGCGGACCCGATCACTCGTTTCCCTTGCCAGGTCGAGAAGTTCGGGGTTCCGGCTCAGATCTGTCTCTTGTAGATATGTGAACGCCTTTCCCTGCTCCGCTGCGAGTTTTTCCAGCGCTGCCGGGTCCTCGCCTGTGACGAGGGCGCGTTCAACGCGTGTCGTGATATCAAGAAGCCGTTCATACAGGACTTTATGGAGATCAGACTGCAACGCTAA
>JAUXHQ010000107.1 GCA_030621455.1 Deltaproteobacteria bacterium | reverse complement strand
GCTTCGTATCAGCCCCGGAAGCGTAACCTGTAATACATAATATTAGAGACACCAGAAAAACCAACCCTATTCTTTTCATCTTCAACCCCCTCCAAATGCAATAAACTTAAGACACGCTTCATACCATACCTAAAATGTCATCCCTATAGTGAACTCCCAGTTGCTCTGCTTCTCATCCGGTTCAGGATCCAGATTATATCCCCATTCGAGCCTGAGGGGCCCCATAGGGGAATTCCACCGAATACCTCCCCCCACATCGGTTCTCAAGCGAGGGGTTTTAAACCGTGGAAGATCACCGTAGGGAGGAACATAAGGGTAATCCCCCTTCTTGTTGAACGCATTTCCTGCGTCAAAGAAGACCACACCTCTAACCCCGGCTTCTTTAATCAACGGGAAGATATACTCTATATTGAATAAAAGTTGCTGAGTCCCGCCGATGACATCATCAATATACGGGTTCGGATCTTTAGGACCAACAGTATAGGCCTCAAAACCTCTTAAAGAGTTGATCCCCCCTAAAAAGAACCGCTCAAAAAGCGGTACATCCCTCCCCTTATTTCCATGGACAAGTCCGACCACCCCACGACACATAAAGACAGTATCCCATATCACAGGGAAATACCATGTTGTATTAGCCGTGTATTTTGTGAAGTAATTTGTGCCACCCAAAGGACCGCCGGCATATTCGACTGATATACTATTTCTAGACCCTTTTGTCGGGAACATCCGATCATTCCTTGAATCCCTCACCAGGCTAACTCTGATGCCACGAGTGGTACTTGTCCCTTCCTCTTCTTTTATTATAGCGAAAGGATTCCAAACTTCAGAAATTTTTACCTTTTCATGTCTGTAACGCACAAACAGCCTCGTGTAATCCTCGGTTACAGGGAATCCCAACCTTATAGAACCGCCTTGAGCCTTCTGATCGTAGTCTGTGTATTCTCTCTCAACGTCATATATGTCGAAACCAGCCGATATGGGCGTGTCAAACAACCACGGTTCGGTAAACCCCAAGTTGTAATTAGTGGTTCTCCCGCCTATATTAGCAGCCAGGGAGAGGTTCTGTCCTCTCCCGAATAAGTTGCTCTCGCTTATATTAAACATCGCAACAACATCGTCAACCGAGCTATACCCAATTCCTGCACTTACCGATCCTGTCGACCTTTCCTTAACCCTAACATCCAGATTCAGCTTGTCATCTCCGCTTCCTTTTATTGTATTGAAATTGACCTCTTCAAAGTATCCCAGTCTCCTGACCTTTTCGTAGCTCCTGCCAAGTTTTACTTTGTCATAACGTGCCCCTTCCACAACTTTCAGTTCCCGACGGATAACCTTGTCACGCGTCCTGGTATTTCCGGCTATGGTTATCCTCTCAAAGTATACTTCTTCGCCCTTCTTTATATCAAAGGTCACGTGAACCACCTGATTTTCTTTATTTATAGCGGTTAACGGAGTCACATCCACAAAGGCGTACCCAACCCGGGCATATATATCCGTCAGACGGGCCATATCTTCCCTGAGTAACCTGGGGTCGAATATCTTGCCCGGGGTTGTACTCGCCCCCTCCAATAGGACCTTCTTATCGTCCAGCAAGTCTCCCTGAACGTCTACCTTCCCAATCTTAAACTGTTCCCCCTCACCAACCGATATAGTAACATATATCCCTGTCTTCTCCAGGTTTATTTGAGGCTTACCAATCTTGACCTGAGCATAACCATTGCTGTTATAAAAGGATCTTATCCTGTCGGTGTCTTGGTCTAAGACCTCCTCTCTCAAAACCCCCGAATCGGTTAGCCAGGAAAAGAAACCTTTTTCCTTTGTCTCCATGATATCCAGCAGTTCTTCATCCCCATATGCCTTGTTGCCGACAAACTCAATCTCCTTTATCTTCGTCTTCCCATGTTCCTTGATTTGGAAAGCCACTATTGCTTCATTTGTTTTCAAGTAATATACTCTGTAATCAACTTCTGCCATCCAATACCCTTTATCCCTGTATAATCTGATAATATTCTTTACATTCCTTTCGATGTCGTTGAAGTTCAGGGTTGTGCTGAGTTTAATGTCAACAGCCTCTTCAATATCCTCCTTTCGGATATAATCATTGCCATCGATTTCGATCCTCTTGATGAAAGGCTTTTCACTGACAACAAAGGTTATCTCCTTACCTCCAGGTCCATCTTCCCTGATGACCTTCACATCCTCAAAATAGCCCATTCGGTAAATGCGTTTCAGGTCCTCACCCGCAACATCCCGAGAAAGCACATCCCCTTCTTTGCTCTTTATCTGAGGTCTAATCGCATCTTCTTCAATCCTGTCGTTTCCACGAATAGATATCTTAACTATTAAGTCTCCTCCCAACAACACCAGATTAATGCGTCTTGAAAACTCGTCAATTATACGAGTCAAATCATAGAGACCTTTGCCGTCAACATATATCCTGATGGGCAATCCATCGTCCCTGACCTCCAATACCACGCCATCGACGCTGACTTTCTCTCCTATCTTTGTGAGACTGCCCCAAATTGCAAAGTCCGCCCCTAACTTGGCACCGAGCCCAGCCACAAACGCCTCATCTATCTCATCTTCCGGTATCCTCTCTATCTCAGATTCAACCAGATCCTTTTCGATTACGAAAAGTTTCCCCCCTTCATCGATACGAGAGGCAAGGGAATCCCATACCTCCCCTTTCAAATAATCGAGGTTCTCCTCGCTGTTAACCTCAAAAGGATAGATGAATACTCTGATACTCTCTTGTCCATAAGCCACCCGCCAAATCAAGCAACACAACAGACAAACCAATACCGTTTTGAGCATTTAGATTTATTCTTCCCCTGTTCAAACTTAGAGCAGTGTTATTTGTTATTGGTTATTGGTTACTACATCTGAAACTATCTTCCCGTCCACCAGACTCACTCTCCGAGGAATCTTTTCCGCCAGTTGGTTATTATGTGTAACTACAATAAGCGTCATGTTCAATTCCCTATTCAAATTTACCAAAAACTCTTCTATTGCAATCCCTGTCTTCATATCCAGATTCCCTGTGGGTTCATCGGCAAGTATTACGTCAGGTTTCAGCATCAAAGCCCGAGCAATGGCTACTCGCTGCTGCTCCCCCCCGGACAATTCACCAGGCTTATGAGTGAGTCTGTCCTGCAGTCCGACTATATGAAGTAGTTTCTTCGCTTCTCTTCCGGCCTCTTTCTTCTTAGTCCCACGTATCAAGGCCGGCATCATTGTATTTTCCAATGCGTTAAATTCAGGGAGAAGATGATGAAATTGAAATACAAAACCGATCCTCCTATTCCTAAAGTCGGCAAGTTTCCTGTCCTCCATCGCATAGATATCTTCAGTCCCATAAAATACACTGCCTGATGTAGGCTGCTCTATTGCCCCGAGTATATGAAGCAACGTACTCTTTCCTACCCCCGAAGCCCCGACAATAGACAACATCTCGCCCTTCTTGATGTCCAGATCTATGCCTTCCAAAACCTCTATTCTCTTATTGTGGGACTCAAAGACCTTGCAGATATTCCTTGCTCTGATAATTGAGGAGTTCATCTATTATTCGTATCTCAGCCCCACCGCAGGCGCCAGCCTGGAGGCTTGCCATGACGGATACAGGGTAGCGAGGAAACTTATCCCAATAGCAGAAATCACTATCAGTATCGAATCCGTACTATCTATCCTAACAGGAAAAGTAGACATATAATATACATCACTCGGCAGCTTTATCAAATTGGATCTGCTTAGGAAGAAACTTATGGCATAGCCTCCAACAGCGCCCAGCAAGGTACCCACTACCCCGATGGTCAACCCCTCAATAATGAATATCTTCATTATGCTTCCGGCAGTTGCCCCCATAGACTTGAGTATAGCGATGTCCTTGTTCTTCTCCATAACAACCATAATAAGTGTGCTGACTATGTTAAAGGCTGCCACCAGGATTATCAGGATCAAGATCACAAACATGGCTATCTTCTCAAGCTTCAACGCTGCAAAGAGATTCTTGTTCATCTCCATCCAATCTCTTGCCCAGTATTGGTAGCCTAAATCCTTCACTATTCTATAGCCGACTTCTTTCGCTCTATAAATGTCATCAATCTTAACTTCTATACCCGTGACAATATCAGACATATTGAGGAACTTCTGTGCGCTATTCAGTGAGACATATACAAAGGAAGAGTCATATTCATACATCCCGGACTCAAAGATACCGACAACCCTGAACCTTTTAATTCTCGGCACCATACCCATGGGGGTCATAACACCCATGGGAGAGATAATATTCACTGTATCATTATAGAAAACCCCCAGATTTTTAGACAATTCCTTTCCAATAACGATCCCGGTATATTTGCGACCAGGTTGATCGCCACCTCCAATCTTGTCCGTAGGCTCGTTCAGGTTCAGCAGACTTCCCTCTTTTATATTGGACCCTATGTTTATTACCTTCCCGATAGTCTCAGGATCAATGCCCCTCAAGACGACCCCCAAAGAACCGGACCTTGTGCTCAACATTGCCTGGCTATATATGAACGGGGTTGCGGCCATCACCCCGCCCACTTTCTCAATCTTTCCTACCGTCTCAGTGTAATTATCCACGCCTCCCTGTTTCAGTACCACTATATGAGAATAGTATCCCAGGATTTTGTCTCTGAGATCCTCTTTAAACCCGGTCATAACCCCTATCACCACAATAAGGGCCATTACCCCTATGGAAACCCCTCCAATAGATATAAGGGTGATAATAGATATGAAAGTCTGTTTCCTTTTGGCCTTCAAATATCTCAGTCCAATGAACAGCTCATAGGACATACGCTTCTCCACTTTGGGTCTGTCATACAATACCTATTCCATGACAGACTCTTAGGGTCGAGACCGATCCCAACGGCCGATTATTCCCTGGTCTTGAGTTGCGGGAACAAGATGACTTCTCGGATGGAAGCAACATTGGCAAAAAGCATCACCAGCCTATCGATCCCTATGCCCTCACCGGCTGCAGGCGGCATCCCGTACTCCAGGGCTTTGATATAATCATTATCTAGAAGACCGGACACTTCAACGGTTTCCCCTTCCCGTCCGATCTCCGCCAAAAACCGCTTCTTCTGGTCTATGGGATCATTCAGCTCTGAGAAGGCGTTTGCGATTTCTCTACCGGAGATAAAGAGTTCGAACCGATCAACTTCCTCGGGATTCTCCTCGTTTCTGCGTGACAGGGGAGAAACGTCCGTCGGGTAATTCGTAACAAAGGTAGGCTGTATGAGATTGGGCTCTGCAACCTCTTCAAAGACATGGCCCAGAAGATGTCCTAAGCTCATATCCCTGTCCAATTGAAGCCCGGTCTTTTGTCCATATTCTATCAGCTTTTCCTTGTCCCCCAAGACATCCTCCCCCACTTCCCCGTATTCCATTATGGCCTCTTTTAGGGTGATACGTCTCCAGGGCGGTGTGAAGTCAAGTTCAACATCCTGGTACTCAAATCTCAAGTTGTCAAAGAGGTTTTCTGCGATGTTGGCCAGCATCTCTTCCGTAAGGTCCATTAAATCCTGGTAAGTGGCGTACGATTGGTAGAACTCCAACATGGTAAACTCCGGGTTGTGCCGAGTCGATATCCCTTCATTTCGAAAATTCCGGTTGATCTCATAGACCCTTTCCAGTCCACCGACCATCAATCGTTTCAGGTACAATTCAGGGGCAATCCTCAAATAGAGATCCATATCCAGCGTGTTGTGATAAGTCTTGAACGGGCGGGCGGTGGCTCCCCCGGGTATTGATTGCATCATCGGAGTCTCAACTTCCAAAAAGTCTCTCTCGTTCAGAAACTCCCTGATAAGTTGTATGATCCGAGTCCGTCTGTAAAATATCTCCCTTATCTCAGGGTTGACAATCAAATCGAGGTATCTCTGCCTGTATCTTGTCTCAACGTCTACCAATCCGTGCCATTTCTCCGGAAGTGGCCTCAATGACTTGGTCAACAGCTTCACCGATTCTACCATTATGGTTAGCTCTTGGGTCCTGGTTTGGAAGGGCCTCCCCACAATGCCAATGAAGTCACCTATATCGAACTTTTTGAAAACCTTGAAATTGTCTTCCCCAATCAAGTCTTTACGTATATATATCTGAATCTTACCCTTTCTGTCCCGTATATGGAGGAAAACACTCTTTCCGAAATCCCGAACAGAAATAATCCTACCGGCAAGAGAAAACCTCTCTTTTATCTTGTCCAATTCCTCATTTCCCTTGTCTTGGAATTCTCTCAGGATGTCATGTGTACTGTGGGTTACCTTGAAGTCGTTTGCGAAAGGATTTATCCCATTCCTCCTTAGGTCCTCCATCTTTTCTATTCTCTGTGTCACCAGCGGATCATGTTCTCTCATCTTCTTCCTTTCACATCCTAATGCGAATAATCGAAGTTATGGACAGTACCTCACTTTTCTTTTGTAGTCAAGCCGAAAGAATCATCAACGGCAATTCTAATCATGGCTAACGTATTAATTCACAATATGTTTCTTGATCCATGTGTAACCCGTCAATAACTCAGGGGTGATAAATGATAGCGCACAGTACTGTTCATATCCAAACCCTTTTCAAGAAGTTACATCCTTGCTGGCTGCCGGCTTCTTGCTGCCAGTTAAGAAGAACGACAATTTGGCATGAGAATCAGTTCCCAGTTGATGACATTCTCCGCAAAGTAGAACCATTACCCAAAAATAAAGGGCTAGTCAAATAAGGGACGGGGGCGAAATAACTTCCCCATTTGTGCATCTCATCTTCAGGCCATCTTTGCCCGATCGTTCAAACACAAAATCCTCAAAATAGTTCGACTATTCCTGCGGTTTTGCGTTTTCAGATC
>JAUXHQ010000143.1 GCA_030621455.1 Deltaproteobacteria bacterium | reverse complement strand
GGGATGGGCGGTGGTGAGGATGGTTACACCTTGGTGACTTCGCGTTAGGTTATAATTAATGCTTACAAACCTTATGTGTTACTTCAAGTTAGCGCCCTTAGAGCGAGCTGTTAGCTGTTAAGCCGTTGAGGCTGTTCGACTTATTAGCGTAGCACTCGGGTTCCCGAGATCAAACATCCAAGTAACTTTATTTTTTTTCGGCAGAATTGTATAGTTCGACAAATACTTATTAAATATCAAGTGGTTATCATCTGTTTCGGAATTTAAGTTACTTAGAAGAAGCTTAATAGCTATGATCGGCTGGCACACATAGTCAGGAACTAATTGATATAATTGACTAAAAAATGGGATTTCCTATACAATCAAGATGGGGGTTCTATGGAAGAAAAGGACAGGCAACGATATCTGAGGATGCTTCCCTCTGTGGACAGAATACTGCAACAGGATCAGGTGAAGGATCTATTCGAGGAGTATCCTCGTTGGCTGGTGGTGAAAACCGTCCAGGTCGTTATGGAGGAAAAGCGAAAATGGATACTTACTTCCGATCTGAATTCCCTGTCCGACTATAGTACAACCCTCGAAAAATTTTTAATGAAGGTGTCTGAAGATATTTCCATGGTGGCCGGATTGAGCTTGAGGAGAGTGATCAACGTAACGGGGGTTGTCGTGCATACCAACCTGGGAAGATCCCTTTTGAATACTGACGTATTGCAAAACCTTGCGACAATCGCTTCTCATTTCTCCAACCTTGAGTATGACTTAGAGGAAGGGGTCAGAGGGTCCCGTTATTCTCACGTAGAGGACATCCTGTGCGAGCTTACGGGTGCCGAGGCGGCGCTGGTGGTAAACAACAATGCCGGGGCCGTTCTCCTGACCCTCAGTACAATGGCAGGCGGACGGGAAGTCATAGTCTCAAGGGGGCAGTTGGTAGAGATCGGCGGGTCTTTCCGGATACCGGATGTTATGAGAAACAGTAGGGCAAGGTTAGTGGAGGTCGGCACGACGAATAAAACCCACTTGAGAGATTATAGAAAGGCCATAACAGAAGAGACATCCTTACTCCTCAAGGTGCATACAAGCAACTTCCAAATCGTAGGTTTTACGTCGGAGGTAAAACTGGAAGACCTGGTTAAGCTGGGAAGGGAGCATTCTCTTCCGGTAATGGAGGACCTTGGGAGCGGGTGTTTGGTAGATCTGAGCAAGTTCGGTCTGACAAGGGAACCAACTGTGCAGGAAGCCGTCAGGACAGGCGTGGATGTAGTTACATTCAGTGGAGACAAACTTCTGGGAGGACCCCAGGCGGGAATAATCCTGGGGAAGAAAGAGGTGATAAAAAGGATAAAAGAGAATTCCCTCAACCGAGCCCTCAGGATTGACAAACTCACCCTGGCAGCCCTCGAGAGCACGCTCCGTCTTTACATGGAAGGGGAAGCCGTCCTTGAAAAGATCCCTACCCTTCGGATGCTGACACTGGCTCCCGGAGAGATAGAAAGTAGAGCAAAGAGGCTCTATGACGGGTTGAAAAAAGAAAATTCAGGAACCTTCCTCGCTGAGATCAGGGACGATAACTCACGCGTGGGAGGAGGCGCCCTACCCTTGCAAGGCCTCCCCACCAAGGTTATTGCCATTAAACCCGTGCATGTATCTGTCGAGAGTCTGGAGGAAAGTTTAAGGAGATACGATCCACCAATCATTGCCCGGATTGATGACGGCCGGCTTCTCATGGACGTACGAACCTTACAGGAAGGAGAATTAGAGATTGTTGAAGAGGCGATCCTGAGTATACTTGTTTCTTAAAAAGTGTAGGAAGGGTCGACATAGATGATAGAAGACCGCATTCTCAGCCTCAAGTATGGCAGGATAAGCCTTTTCTTTAAGATCCCCTCGAATAGTTTACTGGGAATTCTCACCCCTGGAAAGATCTCTCCACCGCGTGACACCGTTCGATTCATTGAATCAATATTGGACACCCCCACTTACGGCCCACCATTCAACGAAATATTCCGAAGGGGAGAAAGGATAACCCTGGTCGTCTCCGATATTACCCGCTACACAGGGAGCCGGGTATACCTTCCCATCCTCATAAACAGGCTGAACACCATTGGCGTGGGCGATGACGATATCCGCATTGTCTTTGCTCTGGGGATTCACCGGCAGCACCTCCTCCGTGAACATAGGATTATAATCGGAGATGAGATTTACAAAAGAGTCAGTGTCTATGATCATAATGCGTATGACTCAAAGAACCTTACATATCTTGGCAGGACTGAAAGGGGCACTAAGGTAGAACTGAACAGTATGGTTGCGGAAACGGATAAGATCATCCTTACCGGAACGATAGGTTTCCATTACCTGGCAGGTTTTGGAGGGGGCAGGAAGAGTATCCTGCCGGGTGTGGCTTCAATTGATAGCTGTATCGATGCGCACATGCAGGTCTTAAACCCACCGGATCCGGGAGGGAAGCATCCAAAGGCAAGAACCGGTGTGTTGGAAGGGAACCCGTTTCATGAAGTCATGGTGCAGGCCTGTGATATGTTATGTCCCATATTCCTCTTCAATACAATCCTATCCACCATTAAAGAGATAGTTGCGGTAGTTGCAGGGGAGTATATATCCGCACACGAGCATGGATGTGACTTACTCTCAAGGGATTTCAGCCCTGAACTTGAGGAAAAGGCCGACCTGGTTATAGTTAGCTGCGGCGGGTTCCCAAAGGATATCAATTTTATCCAGGCACACAAGTGCATCGACTATGCGATGAATGTCCTGAAACACAATGGGGTTATGATCATCCTGGCAGAGTGTTCCGATGGTTTTGGCAACCCGACTTTCCTTGACTGGTTTAAGTATGATGACTTACCGGACATGGAGAATGCGCTGAGGAAAAATTTTGAGATCAATGGACAGACAGCATATTCCACTATGATCAAGGCAAGAAAGGCCAGGATAATCCTCGTCTCTGAGTTGGCTGGTGATGATGTGCAGAGGATGTCCATAACTCCGGCGGAATCAATAAATCAAGCGCTTTCTATCGCCTATGAAGCGTTGGGGAAACAACCTTCCACCTATGTCATACCTGATGGAGGAAGCATATTTCCAAGGGTTACGAGATCAAGACAGGAAAGATGATAGCGAAAAGTGTGATCAAAAAGATACAGAGGATCGTGGGTAAAGAGAACGTTCGCTCCGAACCGGAAGAGCGGGTCTGTTATAGCTACGATGCTACCAATCAGATTTATCTTCCTGACATAGTTGTTTTCACTGCCCGTGTCAGTGAGGTATCGGATATCCTTAAGCTGGCGAATGAAGAGGGCTTTCCGGTCATACCGAGAGGCGCCGGATCAGGGTTTACGGGTGGGGCTCTCCCGGTGAAAGGTGGGTTGGTCCTCGTCATGACCCGGTTTAACAGAATTCTAAAGATCGACACAGAAAACCTTACAGCCTTTGTTGAACCAGGAGTAGTAACAGGAGATTTCCAGAAAGAGGTGGAAAGGTTGGGACTCTTCTATCCTCCGGACCCGGCCAGTTTAAAATTCTCAACTCTGGGTGGGAATGTGGCCGAGTGTGCCGGCGGCCCCAGGGCGATAAAATACGGCGTAACCAAGGATTACGTTATAGGTCTGGAGGTGGTCTTACCTACAGGGGAGATCATCTCCACAGGCGTTCAAACGATGAAGGGGGTGGTCGGCTATGACCTCACAAAGCTCATTGTCGGCTCGGAAGGCACCCTGGGGGTTATTACAAAGATTATAGTTAAGCTGATCCCCTTGCCGGCGGACAGGAAGACCATCCAGGCGATCTATAACAGACTCGAAGACGCCGCTACAACTGTTGCCGGGATAATTGCTTCGAAGATTTTGCCTGCTGCCCTTGAATTTATGGATCGCGGAGCTATCATTTGCGTGGAAGACTTTCTAAGGATTGGGTTACCTGTTGATGCTGAGGCGATTCTCCTTGTGGAAGTGGACGGTGATCCGCACGTAGTAACCAAGGATGCTGGTAAAATTCAGGACATATGCTCGAAGTGCGGCGCAAATAGGGTGGAGATTGCCGGAGATAGAGAAAGCGAAGAAAATCTGTGGAAAGCGAGGAGGGCTATATCCCCTTCCCTGTTAAGAATAAACCCTGCAAAGATTAACGAAGATATTACAGTCCCCCGCAGCAAGATTCCCGATATTTTAAGGAAGATCAATCATATTGCGAAACGATCAGGGTTGAATATTGTCAACTTCGGACACGCCGGAGATGGGAATATTCACGGTAACATAATGATAGATAAAAATAAAGAGGAGGAAGTCAACAGGGCGGAGGCGGCTGTAAGAGAAATCTTTCAAGCCACTCTGGACCTGGGTGGGACCATATCGGGCGAGCATGGTATAGGTATAACAAAGGCACCCTACCTTAAGATGGAACTCGGTGATTTAGGAGTGGACATAATGCAAAGGGTAAAGAAGGTCTTCGACCCAAACGGCATCCTTAATCCGGGAAAGATATTTCAAAGCTAACCTTTATCCATCTCTAATGCCGCCTGTACTACAGCTAAGAGGTTCGATATATTGAAAGGCTTTTGAAGGACACCCTTGATCATGCCATCTTCCAGTTCCGTTGAGTAATTCGTAACATCATGACCTGTTACTATAATTGCCTTAAGCCCATCATAGGTTTCTCTGATCTTCTTTATGGTTTTTAGCCCATCCATACCAGGTAACCCAATATCCACTATATATAGATCATATCGCCTTTCCTTATTCAATGCCTCAAAACCGTCTTTCACGGTTTCAACCGCATAATTCCCGAGTATCTCTGAGTACAGGTGTCTCAAATATTTTTCGTCTTCTATTATCAGTATACTCTGGTTTGCCATCATAATTTCTGCTGTTGCTTTCACCGCTTCTTGAATAGCAAAGAGTCAACCATCTCACAGATAATATGACCCGTGGTAATATGAACCTCTTGAATTCGGGGAACGCTCTTCGAAACAACGTTCAATAAATGACTGACAATACTCCCAACCTTCCCGCCATCGTTACCGGTCATCCCAACCGTCTTCATTCCCATCTCTATTGCAACCTGGAACGCTTTGATGACATTAAGCGAATTGCCGCTCGTGCTGATTCCGAAAGCCACATCGCCCTTCTTGCCCAACGCCTCAATCTGTCTGGAAAAGACATGGGAGAAATCCATGTCATTGCCTATACTTGTAATTATGGAAGTATCGGTAGTTAAGGCTAAAGCCGGCAAAGGGCCTCTATCTATCAAGAAGCGATTTACAAACTCTGCAGCAATGTGCTGGGCGTCAGCAGCGCTTCCCCCGTTACCAAACAGTATGATTTTGTTTCCCTTTTTGATGGCATCAATAATCACTTCGACCACAGAGATTATCCCAGCCGCATTCTCCTCAGCAAACCTTAATTTTAGGTCAGCGCTGTCCCGGAAACTCCGGATAATCATCTCCTCCATATACACGGACCTCCACCATGATTAGATGTTTAACCAGAAATTTATATGCCTTGACAAACTATGTCAAGCAAAATAAGTACTGGGCCGTATTCAGAAATAACTTGACACATTTTTGTTATTTGAGTATTTTCGATTTTATATACAGGGGATATAGTGTCAGAAACAAAGATGAACGAGGACAAGATACTAATAAAAAGGGTGAGAGGGGACCAGGATGGCGATATCCCCCTACCTTGCTATATGACAGAGCA
>JAUXHQ010000201.1 GCA_030621455.1 Deltaproteobacteria bacterium | reverse complement strand
AACATTTTCACGGATGCCCTTACCAATGAGTTTTTGAAGAGGGGGATGGTAAAGATTGAGAATAAAGAAAAGTCTGATGCAGTGGTAATAGGAACGATCAAATCATTCACTACCTATTCCATATCCTTCGACAAAAGAGATAGTGTGTTGGAATATAGGGCAACCGTGACTCTTGATGTAACCTTGAAGAGAAACCATTATGGCGACATATTATGGGAGTATTCGGCCCTGTCAGGGAATCAGGAATATGCAGTATCCCCGGACATAACGATCACCGATAATAATAAGAGAGATGCCATAAGAAAGATCGCTGAAGATCTTGCAGAGGACGTCTACAACATGATCTTCGAGGATTTTTAAGGGTTCAGAGCGCTATGACTTCAACTATGAATCCTACTATACTCAATCGACATCTGGAAAAGGACGAAATCCGTCCTGTTTACTACCTCTACGGGGAGGAAACATATCTTATTGAAGAAGCTGTGAGAAAGATAGAGAGCAGAACAATCTCCTCTGACTTCAAGGATTTCAATTGCGAGACCTATTATGGCGGCAGTCATACGGCAGAAGAGATCATCAATGCTGCCCGCACTGTTCCGGTAATGTCACAAAAAAGGCTCATAATCGTCAAGGAAGCTGACCGCTTGTCAGGAGGAGATTTAGAAGGTTTAGCATCATACCTATCTAATCCATCGTCTTCTTCGTGTCTTGTTTTTATCGGTGAAAAGGTCGATCGCCGGAAGAGGTTTTTCGTTAACCTCCAAAAGTGTGGCGTTGCTGCTCAATTGAACCACCCCAAAGAGAGAGAATTACCTTACTGGATTCGAAGTTTAGCTGAAAGATCCCATAAGGATATCACAAGAGATGCAGTAACTTTCCTGGTGGAGGTTGTCGGTGGCAATCTCCAGGAGATGTATAATGAAATAGAGAAGGTTTCCATCTTTATAGGGGACAAGAGTGTTATAGGGCTGGAGGACGTAGAAGCGGTAATTACGGAGCTTAAGGCGGAAAATGTCTTTGACCTGATAGACTCAGTGGGGAACAAAGATGCGGAAAAAGCGTTAAATATACTTCAGAAGATGCTGGCCTCCGGAGAGGAGCACTTGAAGATTTTAGGGATGATAATGTACAGGTTCCGTTTAATAGTAAGGGCCAAGGAGATGCTGGAGAAAGGTTTGCCGCCCCCTGAGGTGGGTAAAAAACTGGGGGTTAGGGGATTCTTCCTCAAGGGGTTCCTCCAACAGGTGAATCGATTTTCCTTACATGAGCTGAAGGGCGTCTTCGGTCAGTTTCTCAATGCTGATTTGGCTCTAAAGTCGAGCAGAGTACCCAAGAAGTTGATATTGGAAAGGTTGATACTGGATCTATGCAGCTAGAACAAAGATCGAAGTTATGAACAGAATGGAAGGGTTCTTCGAATTCAAGAAAAACAACACGAATCTGAAGACGGAAGTCCTGGCAGGAGTTACGACTTTCCTGGCCTCCATGTATATCATTGTGGTCAATCCTTGTATTCTTCAGAGCGCGGGCATGCCCTTTAGCGGTGTGCTGACTGCAACGGTCCTGGTCAGCGCCTTCTCTAGTATAATGATGGGTCTCTATGCTAAGAATCCGATTGTCCTTGCGCCGGGAATGGGGTTGAATGCATTTTTCGCCTTTACGGTTGTGGTGGGTATGGGTGTGCCCTGGGAAAAAGCCCTAGGTGCCGTCTTCTGGTCCGGGATCATTTTTCTTCTGCTTTCCGCTTCCAATGTTCGAACACGGATCTTACTGGCCATCCCGAAGCAGCTGCGTTACGGAGTTGCTGCCGGGATCGGTCTCTTTATCTCCTTGATCGGTTTTAGGAATGCGGGTTTTATAGTCCCCAATGTTGCCACAGCGATCGGGCGTGGTCCATTAAACGAAATCACAATTACTTTTCTTATAGGCTTTTTCATTACCGCAGTTCTTGTGGTAAGGCGTTGGAAGGGAGCCCTTATCCTTGGTATTATCACTACGACAGCGCTTGCACTTCCCATAGGGCGCTTATGGGGCGACGCGACTGCGGTGAATCATGGCAACGCGGCCCTTGTGACATGGCAGGGATTTTTCGCCACCCCGGATCTAAGCGTATTCCTGAAACTGGATCCTTTCGGTTCCCTGAACCCGGCGTTATTCCCTGTCATCTTTACGTTTCTATTCACAGACCTCTTCGACACCCTTGCTACCTTTATGGGTGTTGCAGAAGCAGGCAACCTTGTCAACGGGTCAGGGAATCCACGCAACATGAAAGAATCTTTGATCGTGGATTCTGTAGGGACATTAGTTTCGGGAATAGTCGGCACCAGCCCCACAACCAGCTTCATTGAATCGGCCACAGGCGTTGAGGAAGGGGGACGCACAGGTCTAGTGGCCGTTGTTGCCGGTATACTGTTCCTGCCTTTCATGTTTTTTTCACCCGTGCTTTCCGTTGTCCCGGATATTGCCACCGCACCAGCCCTGATACTGGTCGGTGCATTCATGATGAGGCCGATTTTGAAGGTACATTGGGGAAGACTTGACGATGCTATCCCCGTTTTTCTCAGTATCATCTTGATCCCCTTAACTTACTCCATCACCCAAGGTATCATCTGGGGTTTTTTAAGCTGGATGATTATAAAACTGTTTACCGGAAAATGGGAAGACCTGACTCCCATGCTTTTTGTGATTAACGTTTTCGCCATTCTGGCTCTGATTCTGGAGCCTTGAGAGTTTTTCTATTCTCCTTCAAAGCCGGTTAGTGTAAATATCTTGTAGCCTTTTATCTTCTCCCTGCCTTTCAAATCAGGTATTTCAACTATAAATGCGCACTCAACGACTTCACCCCCTAGCATTTCCACCAGTTTTACCGTTGCGGAAATGGTGCCCCCCGTTGCTATAAGGTCGTCTACTATGAGAACCTTCTCTTTCTCCTCTATGGCATCCTTATGTATCTCTATAATATTTTCCCCATATTCAAGGGTATACTCTTGACTTATTGTTTTAAAGGGCAGTTTTCCTTTCTTCCTCACAGGAATAAAACCTACTCCGAGCTGATACGCTAGCACAGCGCCGAATATAAAGCCCCTTGCGTCAATTCCCACAACCTTGTCAATCTTCATATTCTTGTATCGGTCGTGAAGTTGATTACATGTCTCCCTGAATGCTTCAGGGTCTTGGAGAAGGGTTGTTATGTCCTTAAACATAATACCTTCGGTCGGCCAGTGGGGGATGGTTCTTATCTTGTCATTCAGATTCATGATAAACACCTCATTCTATATTTGGAATAACATCTTGCAGGAGCTGTTTGACACTTTCAGCGTTTCTGTCAAACACTTTCAGGATCTCCTCCCATGATACAAGTTCCTCACCCTCCTTCCAGCAGTCGTAATCAGTCGACATTGCAACAACAGCGTAAGGAATCCCCGCTTCGTTGGCGAGGATCGCCTCAGGAGCTACCGACATGTTTATGACATCAGCCCCCCATAACCGGAACATCCTTGACTCAGCCCTAGTTGAGAACCTAGGCCCCTCGATCGTTATCATTGTTCCACCGTTATGGGTTTTTAGGCCGAGTTCTTTTGACGTTTCGTAGAGCGCCCTTCGCAGCACAGGATCGAAGGGATCTGCCATGGGAGCATGGACCAGCCCGTCTTTAAATGATTCATGGAAGGTTATTTTTCTATGCCTTGTGAAGTCAATGAACTGGTCAACAATCACTAAGTCCCCTCTGCCTATATCCTCGCATAGACTGCCGCAGGCTGTTGTTGCAATGATATGTGTCACATCCTGGTCCTTCAGTGCGTGTATGTTCGCCCTGTAGTTTACCTCCGTAGGACTGAACTGATGGTTTTTCCCATGTCTTGCGAGAACCACAATATCAGTTCCTCTAATCTTCCCCACAGTCAATGCTGAGGACGGCCTTCCATAAGGTGTGTCTACAATTATTTCCTTCGACCCCCTGAGTATCTTAGGATCATCCAATCCGGAGCCTCCAATAATCCCTACTTTTACCATCAACTTCACCCCACTATCTTCATTTTAAAAGGAATCCCACGTGCTCAATTAGTTTCAGATTCTTTTATAAACATCCAGAAATAGCCCTTTTCTGCGTTTAGGTTTCAGGATAATCGATTGATTTATAAAATGTTTATAGAAACATAAACCCTTTGTCCAGGAATTATGTATTTCCGGACCGACACAAACTATTGACACAAGTGATGTTATCAGAGAAAAATGATAATAGTCAACAACAAAAAGAGACAATTCTAATGAGTTAAATTATATATTTCCGGGTATCGTTCATTTATCTGTTTACACTTTTCAAGGATGCGGGCGCTAATAGACAAATTCCGGGCTGAAGAATATTGCCCCTCACATGGCTTTTCGGT
>JAUXHQ010000129.1 GCA_030621455.1 Deltaproteobacteria bacterium | reverse complement strand
ATAACTATAACCTCCTTTGGGTATTATAGTTATGGATTGAGATGCTGTCCACTATTATCTTAACTGAAAAGGGACACTACCGGTTCTTACGTATAACAAGCAAACAAAACAAGCAGCCGGCGCTTAACGCAATCCTGTTGACTTAATCATCAGAGACACTTCAAGGCACTAGGGTTGAGTAATTGCACAGGTCCAAATTATTTGTCTCTGAATAATAGTCGATGGAATATTTGGGAAAATAGTAGTTTTCGTTCAGGAACGAATTAAGAGAGGAGGATTTTGCTATGGATTGGGGAATGAAAAATCGAATGTCACAGTTGATCCAGCCCGATGGTCATTGCTTCTTTTTACCCATTGACCATGGATATTTCCAGGGTCCAACCACTAAGTTGGAGAGGCCGGGTGATACGATTAAGCCACTACTTCCTTATTGCGACGCCCTCTTTGTCACTAGGGGTGTGTTGCGCTCTGTTGTGGATCCTGCAGGGGGTAAACCGATCATACTTCGGGTTTCCGGGGGCACCAGTGTCGTAGGGAAGGATTTGGCCAACGAGACTCTAACTACTTCCATAAAGGAGGCTTTACGCCTTAATGTAGCTGCAATGGGGATTTCTGTCTTTGTGGGCAGCGAGTATGAACATCAAACGTTATCTAATCTGGCAGAATTAGTCAACCAGGCAGAGGAATACGGCATACCTGTAATGGCCGTTACAGCGGTCGGCAGAGAGCTAGATAAGCGCGATGCGCGCTATCTTGCGTTGAGTTGTCGCATCGCTGCTGAATTAGGGGCTCGGGTAGTCAAGACCTATTGGTGTGGTGATGGTTTTGAAAAAGTAGTCAACGGATGTCCCGTGCCGGTCGTTATGGCCGGTGGACCGAAGTGTGAAACCGAGCTGGAGGTCTTGGAATTTGTTTATGACGGTATCCAAAAAGGCGCTATCGGTATTAACCTCGGAAGAAATGTCTGGCAGATCGAGCATCCCGTTGCCATGATTCAAGCATTAAGGGCTATTATACACGAGAACGCAACACCGAAACAAGCTCTGGACATATTTCTGACTTTGAAGGACAAGGGGGCTGACTGAAATATTTCAAGCTGTGCAGTTGGGCTAGTTTACCGCTTGCCGGCTGCTTATTTCGTTTGCTTGTTATGAACTACACTCTGGCATAAGGCTGTATGTGTAATGGGATGACAAGTCTCGTCTGTATATTTGAATGTCGGCCAGGTCCTTACGTATAACAAGCAAACGAAATAAGCAGCCGGCGCTTAACTGTATCATCAGGGACACTTCAAGACACTGGGGTTGAGTAACTGCACAGGTCGAAATTTTTCAGATCGAGACAAGTGTAGGTGCAGCCAATATGAAGATGATTGTATCTATCGAATTATGAAGGAGATTCAATCATCGAAATTAGCGCTCAACAGATAAAAAACTTGACAAAAAGAGGAATCTCAATTAAGCTGTATTTTAGTTTTAGGCTCATTAGGACCTGAATATACATAGTATACAAACGGTTTACTTTTTACCGTTTAGATTGGAATCAAGAGGTCTGAGGAAGAGATAGATGAAGAGGACATTTCAGCCAAGTAATATAAAAAGAAAAAGAACCCACGGGTTTTTAAACAGGATGAGCACCAAAGCGGGAAGAGCGATAATAAAACGCAGAAGGGCAAAGGGAAGGACAAAGCTGTCGGCCTAACCAGAGGGCTGGGAAGAAGCGTGTCTTTATATAACTCAAGGAAGGCGTACTTATCTCCCGCAGAATTTCAAAATATTCTCTCCACAGGGACGAAAGGATTCGAAAGAGGCGTCAATTCCTGGAGGTAATGAGAGAGGGGAAAAAATTTCGCACCGAGAACTTTACTCTGATCTACAATCCAAACAAAGCAGGTAGAAACCGCTTAGGTGTTACGGTAAGCAAGAAGGTCGGTAACGCAGTTAAGAGAAATAGGGTAAAACGTTTAATCAGGGAATTTTTCAGACTTAACAAGTATGAAATTCCATGTTGTCATGATATAGTTTTCATAGCAAAAAAAGGGGCTGTCAACTTAAACTATTTTACGGTTTATGATGAGCTTAAGAAATTTCTGAAGTCAAGTTGAGTATCCATGGATTGCTTCGATCCCGAGCAGTTGTAAAAGCCTCTGATTTGATGATAAAAAACCTTATCATAAGCCTTATCAAGTGTTATCAGAGATTCTTATCCCCCCTAAAACCTCCCACTTGCCGATTCACTCCAACCTGTTCGTCATACGTATGCCAGGCACTGAGGACCCATGGGCTCTATAAGGGTTTATGGTTCTCCATTCTCAGGGTGATGAAATGTCATCCATTTCATCCCGGAGGGTATGATCCCGTAACCAAGAAAGACAGAAAATAACATCTTATTTGGAGTATGTAAATGGAGAAAAGGGCCTTATTAGCCGTGGTCCTATCTTTATTGGTTCTTTTTTTGTACCAATATTATGTAGGAAAAGGCAGAGAAACATCCGTAGACAAAACCACACCGCAAAACAGCGTTGCTGAAGTAGAAGAAGAAAGATTTATGGATCCGGCTCAGAAGGAAGGGTCTCTATTTGAGGCCAACGCTAAGAAATCTCCTGTTGGGGTTAAGGAACAGGGGGAAGAGAAAGAGATATCAATAACAACAGATTTATACACAGCTGTCTTTACTACTCGTGGGGCTAAACTGAAGAGCTGGAGACTGAAAAAGTACAAAGACAAGATTGGAGAGGATTCTCAAGATATAGAACTGATAACGGCAAGTGGATCAGAAGAATTTCCCATGGGTGTAGGGTTTTCCAAGAGCGTAACTCACTGCATCAGGGATGCTTTATTTAATGCCAGCAAGGATTACCTGTCATTGACAGGTATAGGGGAACAGGATTCTATCTCGTTCTCCTGGACCTCACCAGAGGGGATAGAAATTGTCAAGGAGTTCACGTTTTTTGATGGCAAGTATCTGGTTGATCTGGATGTAAGCCTGTTGAACCTCTCTAACAGGGATATCAAAGAGGAAATTGTACTCAGTTGGAAAGCCAGACCGGGTACTTCAGAAAAGTCTAACCGTTTCAGTTTCTCGGGCCCGGTCGCCCTGGTAAATGGGGAGTTAGAGGAGGTAAAGGTTGACAAATTAGACGAAGAGAGGACATACCGTGGGGGGGTGAAATGGGCAGGCTATGAAGATAAGTACTTCATATCTTCGATAATTCCAGCAGAATTCGAGAACGTGAACCTGAGGATGTCCAAACCCTCTACGGATATAGTGTCCGTGGATATCATAAAATCTATAGATCTGAGGCACGGGGAAAAAGCTTCGTACCGCTATACGTTCTACTCAGGCCCAAAGGATCTTGACAGGTTAAAAGCTGCCGGGTCCGATTTGCAGAAGGCTCTCAACTTCGGGTGGTTCGACGTTATCGCAAAACCCCTGCTGATCTTCCTGAAGTATATAAACGAGTTTACCCACAACTACGGGGTAGCGATCATCCTCTTAACCGTGGTCATCAAGATTCTTTTCTTTCCTCTGACTCACAAGAGCTATAAGTCCATGAAAGATATGCAGAAAGTTCAGCCCCTGATGCTCAAACTAAGGGAGAAGTACAAAAATGACAGAGAGACATTAAACAAAGAGACGATGGCATTATATCGCACCCACAAAGTCAACCCACTGGGGGGATGTCTCCCCATGATTTTGCAGATTCCTGTCTTCTTTGCCTTATACAAAGCGTTATTGGGATCCATAGAATTGAGGCACGCCCCTTTTCTCTTGTGGATCAATGACCTGTCTGCAAAGGACCCTTACTACATCACTCCTATTGTAATGGGCGCTACCATGTTCATTCAGCAGAAGATGACCCCTACTGTGGGAGACCCTACCCAGGCAAAGATGATGTTAATGATGCCTATCGTATTCACCTTTATGTTCCTCAATTTTCCGTCAGGGCTCGTAATTTACTGGTTAGTCAATAACGTTTTGTCCATCGGTCAACAGCTTTACATTAACAAGTATGCGGCATAATACTAGGAGGTGCCTCATGGATTTTATGGAAGTAGAGGGTAAGACAATTGAAGAGGCGATAAAGAAGACATGCAAAGAATTTAATCTCCCTGAGGAGAAGTTGGACATAGAGGTCCTTTCGAATGGAAGCAGTGGTTTATTTGGCTTTATGGGGATGAAAAAGGCGAAAATCAGAGCCAGTCTAAAGGAGATCAAAGGTGAGGATAAGCTCGTATTTGCCAAGAGGACGCTCGAGGAGATTCTTGTCAGACTGAAAGTAACAGCTACTGTCGATGCCGAGCAAATTGATGACAAGATATTACTCAATATCAACGGAGACGGGAGCGGGCTGCTTATTGGCAGGAGAGGCCGTACGTTGGATGCCTTGCAGCATATCGTTGACAAGATTGTCAATCGGTCTTCAGAGGACAGGAAGCGGATTGTCATTGACACGGAAGGTTACAGGGAAAGAAGAATTGAATCGTTGAAGAGTTTGGCCCTGAAGTTGGGTAATAAAGTCAAGAAGGTTGGGAAACCGGTTTCTATAACCCCGATGAATGCTCATGACCGCAGAATCATTCATATGACCCTACAGAATGATGATCAACTCAGGACAAGAAGCAAAGGTGAGGGTACACTCAGAAAGGTTGTTATCTCCACAAAAAGGGGACATGGTGTTAATAACCCTCATTAATAAATAACTGGATAGTCCAAAGTTCTTCTAACTTGTTGAAATTATTAGAATCACAAATTATGTGCAGTCATTCCTGCGAAAGCAGGAATCCAGAATATTATCAGTGTCATATGACTTCTGGATGCCGGATCAAGTCCGGCATGACGAGAGAACTTTAGACTCTCAAGATAACTAACACCCACCCATAAATATCTGTTTTCCCCAGTCTTTGCGTCAGACTCAGATATAGGGGCGTTTCGCAATACGCCCCTACTACAATGTATCCCTGCGGTTAAAACCGTCGTCTTCCTTGACCTTGACAAAATATCTCGACCTGTGCAGGGTTACCGCTTAACGCAATCCTGTTAACTGAATCACCAGAGAAACTTCAACATACTGGATTTGTGTAACTGCACAGGTGGAAATATCTCTTTTCCGGATGGACACTATGCTTGAAGAAGATACGATTGCCGCCATAGCTACCCCTTTCGGCATAGGCGGCATTGGAATTATCAAGATCAGCGGACCTGAATCCGTTAGGATTGCACATAAGATTTTTAGAAGTAAGAAGCAATCCCCTGTGCTAAAATCCCGCCACATACACTACGGAGAAGTCGTAGACACAGACGACGGCTCGGTCATAGATGAGGTTTTGCTCTCTCTTATGCGTAAACCAACATCCTACACTAAAGAGGATGTTGTTGAGATAAACTGCCACAGTGGCTTCGCGGTTTTGCAAAATATCCTTGAACTTGTATTGAGAGAAGGGGCCAGACTAGCCGAGCCTGGAGAGTTTACAAAGAGGGCCTTCATCAATGGAAGGATAGACCTGTCACAAGCTGAAGCGGTAGTGGATATAGTAAATTCTCAGACAGATGCCAGCCTTAAGGTAGCTACCCAACAACTAAAAGGAGCTTTATCCAAAGAGATACTGACGGCAAGAGAAGAATTGGCAACTCTCTTGACCTTTGTTGAGGCCTCCATCGATTTTCCGGATGAAGATTTGGAGATGATTTCTCCTCACGAACTACTGGCTAAGGTTGAAGGATTAATAGACAGTCTTAGGGCCTTGATGGAGAGTTATGAAGAAGGAAAGTTCTACAGGGAAGGGATTTCAGCCATTATTGTCGGCAAGCCGAATGTAGGGAAGTCGAGCTTACTCAATGTATTGCTGAGAGAAAAGCGGGCTATCGTCACCCCCATACCGGGAACAACAAGGGACCTTATTGAAGAAGCGATCAATATTAAAGGATTCCCTTTTAAGATTATCGATAC
>JAUXHQ010000283.1 GCA_030621455.1 Deltaproteobacteria bacterium | reverse complement strand
AGAAATTGTGTTGGTCCTCCTCCCTCTTTCATTAGCTTCAGAATGTACAGGTTCTCTTCCCGGACAAACTCCATATCCATGCTGAGATATTCGATGACCGGGACGCCGCCCAGTAGTATAGAACACAGGTCTTCTGACCCCAAATGGAAGGGAAATATAATAGACAGATTTTCCGGGGTGACCGCGCCTTGATAAAACCTCTTTTCCGTCAAAGACAAGATGGATAGACGATCCTCTTTCACCGTTAAAAAGAAGAGTGGCTGACCAAAGAACCCCAGCGTCTCCATCCTCAAGGACGATGGCCTCCGAACAATGATAACCTCTTTAAGGGAATGGTTCCTGTCCGCATTGGTAACCTTAACCCTGGCTATGCCTTTTAGATCCTCAATCTCCCTTTCCCTCATCTCGATATTCCTGAGGATCTCATCCGGCGAGCGTGTCGGTTTGATGGAGAGCTGTAAAGGCCTTGGACCGGCGCAGCTTACCAGCAGGGAGAGAAAAAACGCGACAGGAATACTAAACTTGAGGAGACTTGGGGATCTGCGGATATCCATGTTTAACGGCTTCAACTATCTGTTCTATTTACTTTTATTTCCATTTTTCCGTAAGTCGCTAATCTTTTCTTTTAGTCTTTCCTTGTCCGGATCTAACTTCAAGGCCGTCTCATACATGGACAATGCTTTATCCTTCTTGCTGTTTTTGAGGTAGGCATCGCCCAGGTGCTCAGCGATTAGAGGATCATCCGGGGCCAACCTGACGGCTTTCTCCAATTCCTTAACGGCTTCACTGATCATCCCCTTTTTGTAATACACCCAACCAAGGCTATCTGTAATATACCCGTCGTCAGGTTTGATCTCCAGTGCCTTCTTCACCAGTCTTTCCGCTTCATCAAGATTTACCCCCTTGTCGGCATAGGTATATCCGATGTAATTCAACGCATTGGCGTTTTGGGCGTCCAATTTCAAGACCTCCTTCATCACCTCAAGACCTTTTTCAGGAGACCCGGCTTTGTCATAGATGACTCCGAGATTGACGCGGAGATTTACGTCGTCTGGCGCCAGTTCCAGCGCCTTCTCCAACGATTCAATGCCGCTCTGATAGTCCTCATCTTTCTCATATAACAAGGCCAAGAATTTCAGTAGTTCAATGTCGTTCTCTTTTTTCTCGAGAGCTTTTATGATAACGTTAATCGCTTTTTGCCGATCCTCTTGTTTGTCAAAGATGTACCCCATATGTATCTGTGAATCACAGAAGAAATCCGAGTCCGGGGGTATCTTGCTAAGCTCTTCAATCGCTCTTTCCGGTTCTCCCTTTTCTTCAAAAGCAGCGGCCAAGTAATACCTAGCCTTATGACAAGAGGGATCAAAGGTCAAAATAAAATCGAATTCCGATATCGCATCTTCATACTTTTTCTGTTCAAAATAGATCAACCCAATCCTGGTTAGAACATCCTTATTGTCAGGACTATACCTCTTCAAGATCTTAAACTGTTCAAGGGCCATATCCATCTTATCCTGTTTGATGTATAAATTACCCAGGCGAAGTATGACAGCAGTATCATAAGGGTTGATACTTATGACCTGCTTATATATCTCAACTGCGTTGTCGTCCTCTCCTTGAAGTTCATAAATGATCCCCAGTTCAACCAGGGCATTACGAAAGAGAGGCTTATTATCCAACGCTTTTTGATAATATTCTTCAGCTTTCCCAAAGAGCTTCATCTCAGCATGGACCCGTCCCATATAGTAATTGGCTATTGGAGAATTCGGGTCAGTCTCGAGCAACTTTTTAAAAGCGGCAACGGACTTCTCATATTCATTAATTCTCCCATACAATGTACCCAGGAAGAGAAGCGATTCCTTGTTTTTTGGATCCATCTGAATGATAGTATTATACTCATTAATGGCAGCTTTGACATTCCCGGAGCTGGAGTATATCCCTGCCAGGAGGAGACGGGCAGGCATGTATTCCGGGTCGTTATGGATAGCACTTTGGCATTCGAGGATCGCATCTCTCAATAGGCCTTTCTTAGCATACACAACCGCCAGGCCTGTTTTCAAAGTGGGAGAGTTTTTGTCGTAACTTACAGCCCGTTTATATTCTCCTATAGCTGAATCTGCCTTCCCTTCGAGCTCATAGAGTTGGGCAAGAGAAAAATGATAATAAGCCAATGAAGTGGTATCTTCCACATCAGTCTTACTTTGCCGGGTTAAAAGGGCTTGAGGGAGATACTTTTCGGAAACGCCTAACGTGGCACATCTGGGGAGACATGCTATCACGCATAAAAATAAAAAATACTGTGCACTCTTCTTGAACATTGTCTTAGTCGGATTCCATATCAGAAACACTTTACGTTAGGGGCGAGGCTGAAATAACTTTCTCAAGTTGGCGCTCAGATTTAGGTCAGATTTGTTCGATCTGAAAATACAAAACCACAGGAATAGTATTACCTATTTCGAGGATTTTGTGTTTGAAGATCGGTCAAATATGGCCTGAAGATGAGATGTACAAATGGGGAAGTTATTTCGGCCTCGCCCCTTACCATGTTTCAGGGAACAAGAGGGATTTATGCATGCTAAACCCCACTTGTGTTTCGACAAAGGGGGCTCAATAGTAACCGCCAATTTATCTTGTTCATGGTCTGATTCTCAAGTTCGAATATACGAAAATATATACCACGTGCAAGGTAAATAGTCAATCTGTGTTCACATGAAACAGTAAAATCTTGACTTTTCATTCAATTATTAATAAATAGAAGG
>JAUXHQ010000036.1 GCA_030621455.1 Deltaproteobacteria bacterium | reverse complement strand
ATAAATAAGGACGTCAATGAAGATCTTGTTCTAAAGGTAGAGGGAGTGCCGAAGTTTATGGGATATCCCGGGTTGGTAAAGGGCAACAGGGCATTAAAGATAAGATCAGTTATACCGGCAAGGGGAGATAAAAGTGCAGATGGAAGAAAATGACGTGATCGAGGAAGAAGACAAGGACCCAGGCGATATCGAGAGTTCAGATGGCGCGGAAGGCACCCTTCCGGACCAGGCAAGTCCTGATCCTGATGCACACGATGCTGAGAGTGCAGTTGATACGGATGATGTTTCCTGGGAGGATACAGGACTGGGCACAGAGTCTACACAAGGCCCGGAAGGTATAGATGATGTTTCCTGGGAGGATGGAGAACTCGACACATCTGACACAAAGTCGCCCCCTCCTCTTCCCAAATTTACTGATCTGAAGAAGGACCCCTCCAAAATTAGATCCGGAAACCTGGATTTTATCCTCGATATCTCTTTGGAAGTAACGGTGGAACTGGGGCGGACAAGGATGTTGATAAACGACCTATTACAGTTGGGACAGGGATCGATTGTCGAATTGGCAAAACTCGCGGGAGAATCGTTGGAGGTCCTTGTCAATGGAAAACTGATAGCCAGGGGAGAAGTTGTGGTGGTGAATGATAAGTTTGGCATTCGCTTAACGGAAGTTGTCCCCACAGAGGAACGAATAGAACATCTGGGATAGTCTAAAAATGTCAAAGTCGGATATCACTAGGTGGAAAAAATTATGATAAAGACAGACAGGAGGTTCTCTTTGATAAGGTTTATTCTGGCGGCAATATTTATCATTGTATCCTCCGGATCGGTTGATGCCATGGCCTTGTCTATGCCCCATCCTGAGGGCGTAGATAAGGGCCTGACGTTGCTAAGAGTGTCTCAATCTGAAAAAGATATGTCCGACCAAGGGCAGGAATTGGGCATATTCCCCTCCACTATAAAGATGATAGCTTCCCTCGCCTTTGTTTTATCTGGGATATTGTTAGTTTACTGGGTCTTTAAAAAATTCCTGTGGAAAGGAACAACGGCCTTCGGTGGAGGGAATTTGATCAAGACCTTGGCAACTAGCTATTTGGGTCAGAAAAAGGCCGTTTCAATCATTGAGGTGGCCGGTGAATTGCTGGTCTTGGGGATCTCTGACAATCATGTCTCTCTTCTTACCAAGATAGAAGACAGGACAAGGATCGAGGAGATCAGAAAGGCTTGCGGTCACAAACATTCCAGCCCATCTTTTGAAGATCGGTTGAAAAGGGTATCTTTAAAGTTTAAGGGGAATAAAGGAAAGGACATGCTGTCGGAACTGACCGACTCGATTCAGGAAAAGGTTAATAGGTTGAAGGGCATATGATCGATTGCACTTTGAACGAGTGCGGAGGCTAGAGAACCGATGGGTTCACAGAAATCCGGAAGATTTGGGATGAGAAGATGGCCGAAGGTTATGCTGAGTATTGTGGCGCTTTCTGTAGCCGCCGGTGTCTTTTATGGTTCTATGGTAGCTGCACAGCCTATTCCTCTTCCTACTATTACTCTGGGCGTTAGCGATACTGATCAACCAGCGAAGGTCTCTGTTCTTCTGCAGATACTCTTCTTGCTTACGGTTCTATCCCTGGCGCCGGCCATTCTCATTATGCTCACCTCATTTACAAGAATAGTGGTGGTTCTATCATTCCTTCGTCAAGCCATGGGGACTCAACGCATGCCTCCGAATCAGATAATTATAGGCCTGGCTTTATTCCTCACATTCTTCATCATGTCACCGGTTTTCCATCAGGTAAATAGAGATGCCCTGCAACCGTATCTGTCCAATGAAATTGATTATAAAGAGGCATTGAGTGTTGCCTCTCAGCCACTGCGGGAGTTTATGTTGAAGCAGACCAGAGAAAAGGATCTGGCCTTATTCGTAAGTATTTCCAACATGGAAAGGCCCAAGGAGCCTTCAGAGGTTCCCATGACCACAATCATACCTTCTTTTATAATAAGCGAGTTGAAAACAGCGTTTCAGATAGGGTTTATGATCTATATACCGTTCTTAATTATTGACATGGTAATAGCCAGTATCCTTCTTGCAATGGGTATGATGATGTTACCGCCGATAATGATCTCTTTGCCTTTTAAGTTGATGTTGTTTGTCCTGGTTGATGGTTGGTATTTGATCATGGGCTCTCTTGTAAAGAGCTTTGCGTAAACACTGGAGAGGGAAGGAAAGGGTATGACACCGGAATTCATCATTAGCTTTACTATGGAAGCATTAAAGGTTGCGGTGTTGTTGTCTGCTCCAATGTTGGCCTTTGGGTTGGTCGCCGGCTTGGTTGTGAGTATCTTTCAGGCTGTTACCCAAATCCATGAGATGACCCTGACCTTCATCCCCAAGATGATCGCTGTAATTGTCGGTCTTGCGTTGTTTTTTCCTTGGATGCTCGAATTAATCGTCGATTTTACAAGAAATCTGTTCATCAATATACCCAGCTATATCAGATGAGTCTAACGTAAAGTGCCACTTGATCTATTCAATTTCAGTTTGGAGCAATTCCAGTCATTTCTTTTGGTAGTAGTGAGAGTTGGGGCAATACTTATGACTGCCCCGATTTTTGGGAGTAAGAATTTACCTGTACAATTAAAGGTTGGGTTGACACTGCTTATAGCCATTATCATCTTCCCAATACTTTCGTCTATGGACGCTGTGTTTCCCACGCATATATTGTCCTTCGGTTTGGCAATGACTACGGAGGTTATGATCGGGGCGATTATAGGATTCTCCGCACGGCTTATCTTTTCTGGAATTCAACTGGCAGGTCAATTACTGGGCTTCCAAATGGGGTTCGCAATAGTGAACGTAATGGATCCGGTGACTAGTGAACAGGTCACCATCATTGCTCAAGTGAAGAATATCGTAGCCATATTGGTGTTCTTATCTATAAACGCTCATCACTGGTTTATCCAGGCGATCGTGAGTAGTTTCAGTATGGTACCCCCCATGAGTTTCAATTTTTCACCACAGCTTATGGAAACGATCCTGGAGTTGACCGAGAGGATGTTCATAATCGCGGTAAAAGTAGGCGCACCTCTGATAGCGGCTCTCTTATTTACAAGTGTAGCTCTGGGTTTGATTGCGAGAAGTGTGCCTCAGATAAATATCTTCATAGTCGGTTTTCCTTTGAAGATCGCTGTAGGTTTGATCGGTCTTGGGCTTTCCTTACCCATCTTCTGTTTTTTTTTAAGAGGGATCTTCGACCGGTTATGGAATGACATCTCCCTTTTACTAAAGGCGATGTAACCCTGTGCAGGGTTGAGAGGTCGTCCGAAAATCCCCCTGTGGATGATTCCTGGCGATTTTGATAAGAAGCTCTCAGCGCCTGAATAAAAAAGCGTAAACTCCGACGCAAAGAAACGGGAAACAATAATGGCAGAGGGGAACAACCGGGAAAAAACGGAACCCGCAACACCGAAACGTCTGGAAGATGCCAGGAAAAAAGGACAGCTGGCTCAGAGTAAGGAGATACCGGCCACTCTGGTCTTGTTAGCGGGCCTTTTGGGTTTTTATTTCTTGGGCTCGTACATGAGCGATAACCTATTGGTCATTATAAGGGATTTACTCGGAGGTGTTGCAACTGATGAACTGACTGAGACCAACGCATGCGATTTGCTGTTGAGCCTCTTGGGACAACTGGGTTTGGTCTTGGCGCCATTGATGCTGATGTTCTTGACTGCCGGGATTGCAGGGAATGTTTTACAGAACCGGTTTCTCTTTACCATGGAACCCTTGACCCCCAAATTTTCCAAGCTGGACCCGATTAAGGGTGTGACCAAGCTCTTTTCTATGCAATCCTTGGTAGAGATGTTTAAATCCGTAGCAAAGATTGTGATTGTTGGCTATGTTGCCTATGTTACGGTGAAAGGGGAGAAGGAGAACCTCTTACCTTTGATGATGATGGAACCTGTAAATATACTGACTTATATTGGAAAGGTCTCTTTTAAGATCTGTGTCCGCACCCTTTGGGTATTGGTCCCATTGGTAGCCCTTGATTACGCTTTTCAACGATGGAATTATAATAAGAGTCTGAAGATGACCAAACAAGAAGTAAAGGACGAGTTTAAACATAGGGAGGGCGACCCATTAATAAAGGGAAGGATCCGGAGTGTCCAGAGAGAGATGGCGAGACGTCGCATGATGGAAGAGGTCCCGGAAGCAGACGTCGTTATTACAAATCCCACTGAGTTGGCTATTGCCTTGCGCTATGACAGGGAGACTATGTCTTCACCCAAGGTTGTAGCCAAAGGGGCCGGGTTTGTCGCTAAACGTATCAGAGAGATAGCCGTGGAGAGCAGGGTCCCCGTTGTTGAGGACAAGCCATTGGCCAGATCCCTCTATAAACTGGTGGATATAGGACAAGTAATCCCATCGGATATGTATAAGGCTGTTGCAGAGGTTCTTGCATATGTTTATCGGCTCAAGAATAGGATGCAGTGAAGCTTGCAGGGCTGCAGCTACCCTTCAAGCATGCGTAAACACATAGCGGTAAACAATAAGAACTCCATGTGTAAGGTTACAGGGGTCGTTATATGGTAGGGCAAAATCAAAAAACAACGGCGTTGCCACTCATGCTGGGTAAAAACAACGACGTTTTTCTGGCTGTGGGTATATTGGGTATATTGATCGTAATGATTGTCCCATTACCTACGCTACTGCTCGATATTTTTCTCTCATTCAATATTACCCTTTCTCTGATAATCATTTTGACTGCCATCTACACCCTTAACCCCTTGGAGTTTTCCGTATTGCCGTCGTTGCTTTTGCTTGCAACGCTATTCAGATTGTCTCTGAATGTTGCATCCACCAGATTGATTCTCCTCCACGGGAATGAAGGGATTACTGCTGCAGGACAGATAATTAAGGCCTTTGGTAATTTTGTGGTGGGAGGAAACTATGTAATCGGGCTCGTGATCTTCCTGATATTGGTGATAGTCAATTTTGTCGTTATCACCAAAGGGGCCGGCAGAATTGCAGAGGTGGCGGCCCGCTTTACCTTGGATGCTATGCCGGGAAAACAGATGAGTATAGATGCGGATCTGAACGCCGGACTGGTAGATGATAAGCAGGCGAGGGAAAGGCGGTTGGCCATCTCACAGGAAGCTGATTTCTATGGCGCTATGGATGGAGCGAGCAAATTTGTTCGCGGTGACGCTATTGCCGGAATACTCATCACGTTAGTTAACATTGTTGGAGGATTGGTTATCGGTGTCTTCCAACAGGGGATGCCATTCCTGTCTGCCATTCAGAACTACACTATCTTAACAATAGGGGATGGACTGGTTTCTCAGATTCCGTCATTGATTGTTTCCACTGCGGCAGGGATTGTAGTAACGCGCGCCGCCTCAGACGTAAGCCTCGGTGAAGAGATGACCTCCCAGTTGCTGTTTAATCCCAGGGTCACAGGCACTGCTGCATTCATTCTTTTAGTTTTTGGCTTCATACCCGGTCTTCCCCTGACCCCATTTTTGCTGTTGGCCTTGTTGATTGGTGGCATCACTTACACAAGTTCCAGAGCAAGGAAAGAAGCCATAGAAGATGAACAGATACTGTCGGATGAGACCGTAAAAAAGAGTGAACCTGAAAGGGTGGAATCTCTTCTTGGCCTTGATATGTTGGAATTAGAAGTGGGCTACGGGCTCATTCCATTGGTTGATACGGATCAGGACGGAGAGTTGTTAGAGAGGATTAAGTCAATCCGACGTCAGTTTGCCCTGGATATGGGTATGATTGTCCCCCCAATCCATGTAAAAGACAACCTACAACTCCAACCCGGGGAATATTCTATTCTGCTTAAAGGTAATGAAATTGCAAAGGGCGAATTGATGATGGGCTATTACTTGGCCATGAACCCGGGCACCGCTGACATGGATATCGGAGGGATACCCACCAAGGAACCTGCCTTTGGGTTGCCGGCCTTTTGGATAAAGGAAAGCGAGAAGGAGAAGGCCCAATTTGCAGGATACACTGTGGTTGACGCTTCCACTGTTTTGGCTACTCATCTCAGCGAAACGATTAGATGCCAATGTCACGAGCTATTGGGACGACAGGAAGTTCAGACACTCCTGGACAATTTTTCTGAAAGCTATCCAAAGGTAATAGAAGAGTTAATCCCTAACATGCTCTCCCTGGGCGGCGTTCAAGCTGTACTCAAGAACCTTCTGAAAGAACAGGTTCCCATAAAAGACCTGCTCACAATACTTGAGACGTTGGCTGACTATGCGCCTATGACGAAGGACCATAATGTCCTTACCGAATACGTAAGGCAGGGACTGGCAAGGACTATTACGAAGCAGTGTCAGACACAGGAGGGGGACATACAGTTGGTGACTCTTGATCCCCGAGTCGAAGAGATCGTGTCGAATTCTGTCCAGCAGACCGAACAAGGGTCTTTTCTCGCTATGGAACCCAACCTGGCACAGAAACTCTTGGCACAATTGAGCCAGACACTGGAAACTACCATTCCAGGGAGCTATCAGCCGGTTGTCTTGTGCTCTCCTGTCATCAGGAGTCATTTCAAGAGACTGACGGAGAGGCTTATTCCCAGACTGGCGGTTGTGTCTCCAAATGAGATCACCGGTGATACAAAGATCCAGTCTGTAGGGGTTGTGGGGCTGCCTGATGCAAGTTAAGAAGTTTGAAGCAGTAGATATGGCTGGAGCCCTGGAGTTGGTGAAACGACAGCTTGGTTCTGACGCTGTCATCCTTTCCACCAGGAGGGTTAGGAAGGGGAAAGGAACATTCGGCATTCTGGGAAGGCAGACCGTAGAGGTGACAGCAGCGGTTGACCCGGATTATACTTCCGGGAGCCCCAATATCCCTCCCCCCGGTCTTTTCTCTAACCCTCTGCAAAGAGATATAGAAGAGCTAAAGACAATGGTACGGTTGCTCAGTTACAACGACGTGCCCAGGATCCTGTCACTACTTCCCGAGAATTTACTGCGCATATATAAGCAGATTGTATGCAACAGTGTTGAGGGAGGCCTTGCTTTAGAGATACTGGGAGGGGTCAGAGAGGGTCTTTCTGAAAATGATATAAAAAAGGAATGTAAAGTAGAGAATATTCTAAATAGAACCTTGAATAGGCTCGTCAGGGTGTCCGGCCCGGTGCAGGTCCAAGAAGGGAAACAACGAGTGGTGGTCTTTGTGGGACCAACGGGAGTTGGAAAGACAACAACAATTGCCAAGATAGCGGCCAAAGAGGCGCTTGATAACAAAAGGAGGGTTGCCTTGATCACCCTGGATACCTATCGGATTGCAGCAGTTGAGCAACTGAAGGTATATGCCGAGATCATAGGTATCCCTGCAGAAGTTGTTTTGCACGGAAGTGAGATTCGATCAGCCGTTGAGGTTCATAGAGACAAGGATCTAATCCTGGTTGATACAGCGGGTAGAAGTCAAAAAGGCAAATCCCAAATGTCGGAACTCACAGACCTGGTCAGGAAAGAGAGTCCCATGGAAGTCCATCTCGTTCTGAGTGCAACAACAAAGGAAGAGGACCTAAATGACATCTGGAGAAGGTTTCGGAGGATTATTCCCATCGACAGATTGTTATTCACAAAACTCGATGAGAGTTCAAGTTTTGGGACCATACTTAATCAAGCGGTGCACTCCAGGGTTCCTCTCTCTTACTTTACCACAGGTCAGAAGGTTCCCGAGGATATTGAAGTGGCGACTGTAGAGAAGGTCTTGGATTTGATCCTGATTTAGTTTGTATACTTTCTCTTATCTAACGACAGTTGACAGATGACAAATGACAGATATGGAGGCATTTTGTGGCGGATCAAGCAAGCACTCTGAGAAAGATGGCAAAGACTACCGTCCATAAGACTAGGGGGTCAGCCAAGGGGGGCAGGCCCAAAACGGGGACTACCCCTCGAATAATAGCAATCACCAGTGGTAAGGGCGGGGTAGGTAAGACCAATATTGTTGCCAACCTAGCCTTTGCATTGACACAATTGGGCAAATCGGTAATGGTTTTAGATGCGGATTTGGGATTGGGAAATCTCGATGTGCTTTTGGGCCTTACCCCGAAGTTCAATCTGCATCACGTCCTAACCGGAGAGAAAAGTATATCTGATATCATTGTCAAAGGACCGGGAATGATGAATATCCTGCCGGCGAGTTCCGGTATACAGAAACTAACTGAAATGAGTAGGGAACAGAAGCTCAATTTATTGACAGAGTTATCCGTTCTCGATAATGATATTGATGTCTTTCTGATAGATACAGCGGCTGGTATATCGTCTAATGTGATGTACTTCAACGTCGCGGCTCAAGAGATAATCGTTGTTGTGTCTCCTGAACCGACATCCATAACGGATTCATACGCATTAATGAAGATTCTTTCAAAAGAGTATTCAGAGAGGCATTTCAATTTGCTGGTAAATTGTGTTTCCGGTGCTAAAGAGGGCATGGCTGTCTTTAAGAAATTGACTAAAGTCTCGGAAAGGTTTCTGGACATATCCATAAATTACCTGGGGCATATACTGCTTGATGAAAATATGCCTAAGGCGGTGAGGCAACAGAAGATACTGGGAGAGACGTATCCGAAATCACAGGCCAACAGGTGTTTCAATCGGTTAGCCAGAACCGTATGTGAATTACCGATACCACCAGATTCAAAAGGCAATATCCAATTCTTCTGGAGAGATCTCTTCCAGGAAGAATGAACAAGAGGAAAAGGGTGAAAGGCAGGTGTTGTAATAATGACTGTATTCGCGAAAAAATTAATCCTAATGGCTTCCGTGATGTTTCTGCTTGTAGTAGCCTTCAGCCAGATGGCCTTGGGGGTTGTCCCGGGGATGGCTATTTTGCGGTCTATTGAACTCACCTTTACGTTCTGGCTGGTGGTATGTGTTGTGAGTTGTATTTTCAACTAGAGCCCATCCGCAAATATAAGATTTCCGGGTGGGGCGCTTATCATTAGTGATTAGCTATTAGCTTAACCAGGAGTTCCTCGTGAATGGTGCCAAGGCGAAGATGGCCGTTTCGAAACAGTGGGAGAAGGGGTCTTTTGCTGTTAAAAATCACAGCACAAGTAAGGTCGACCAGTCTTTAAGAGATCAAATGATACTGGAATATGCCCCCTTGATCAAATATATTGCTCACCGAATGGCGGCCCGGTTACCGCCTAATATAGAGGTCAATGACCTTATGAGTTCGGGAGTAATAGGTCTGATTGATGCCATAGATAAGTTCGACCCCGAAAGGGGCGTCAAGTTTAGGACTTATGCGGAGTTTCGAATTAAGGGAGCGATATTGGATGAATTACGTTCCTTGGACTGGGTTCCCAGGTCTGTTCGTCAGAAGATTCATCAGCTGGATGACGTATATGCACATCTTGAACAAAAGCTAGGCAGATCAGTGTCGGAAGACGAAGTGGCCGACACGATGGGTGTGAACGTTGAAAAGCTCCATGAACTCATTAACAAGGCGAATGGAGTCAAATTGGTCAGCTTGGAAGATTTGGGATATGCTTCGGAAAAGGAGATAGAGAAGGTCAAGGATTTTATTGTCAGCGGGTACGGGGATGATCCGTCACTTCAGCTGAAGCTGAAAGAGATAGAGTCCTGCATTGCCGGCGCTATCGATGAGTTACCCCAGAAACAGCGGCTCGTAATTACTCTGTACTATTATGAAGAACTTACTATGAGAGAGATTGGCATGACCCTGGGAGTCACAGAGTCAAGGGTTTCTCAGATTCACGCTCAAGCAGTAATTAAGTTAAGAGGCAAGGTGAAACAGGTGATAATGGATTGAATGAAGAATGGGTTTTCCAAATGAGGTTCATAACCGAAATGGGGAGGTGTTCGATATGCCCGATCAAAATATGAAGATTCTGTTGGTCGATGATTTTTCAACAATGAGGAGGATAATCAGAAACCTCTTACGTCAATTGGGCTATGCTAATGTCGTTGAGGCCGATGATGGGACTACGGCACTGGCTATGTTGAAGGAAGAGGAAGTGGACTTCGTCATCTCTGACTGGAATATGCCTAAGATGACAGGGATTGAACTGTTAAAGGCAGTACGGGATGACGAAAAGCTCAAGGATATTTCTTTCTTGATGGTTACAGCAGAGGCAGAAAAGGAGAGAGTCGTTGAAGCGGTTAAAGCCGGAGTAAATAACTACGTGGTCAAACCCTTTACCGCGGAAACCCTTAAGGAAAAGATTGAAAAGATTTTTGGGCATCCTTCATAAAAGCTATAAAGTAAAATGTGGGGAAAGCTGCTTTCCAATTAAACATCGTTACTGCTCTTCTATCGTGACCTATCAAGAAGTTAGTGAAGAGATAGGAAGGGAAGTATATGGGTGTTCGCGGGAGCAACTGTGAGATGGACGATCGAAAGGAGGCGGAAGAACGAATTTTGAAAAGCA
>JAUXHQ010000248.1 GCA_030621455.1 Deltaproteobacteria bacterium | reverse complement strand
CACCACAATACCGGTGTTTGAGCATAGGATCTCTTCTCCCATCTTGGCCCTCAGGTCAATCCCGCTGTGAGGGCTCCTTGGCAGGTTGTTGAGGATACGTCTCACGCCGAATGGGCTCAACATCTTTCCGTTTACCGGCCTAATGAACTCCCCATTCCAGAACCTCTCCCCTGTCTCCTTCTTCCAGATCTTATTGACTTTCCTGCTTTCTCTGCCTACCCGTCCCCCCGTCTTCTTATCCAAAACAACCATCTTTTTGGGCAACGTAAGCCTTTGAACCTCAAAGTCCTTCTCAAGTACCCTGATCTGGTGTATACTTTCTATGGCCTCACATCCCCTATCCCTTGCTGCCCTATCCCTTGCTGATATCGTCAGTTCGTAGGTTCCGGGGTCGGCATCCAAGTCTAATCCAAGTAAAGTGCGGAATTCTCCCTTTTTTATTTCATAAAAAGAGAGAACCTTCTCCTGAAACTTTCCGGTCAGCAAAGAAGCCTCTGTGGACGCACGGACATCAACCACACATATCTCCCCCTGGTGAACCTCTCCCGGGAACCAATTTACCTCGAGGAAATCTTCTCCCCCTTTCGCAAAGGCATCCCCCGACAAGAAGAGGATGGACATGGAAAGAGAAAGAAACCAGCAAAGCCGAAAGTTGATCTTCGATCGTGTCTTTTCCAAACTTCCCTCCATTGAAAACCAGCAACGCAATCAAGTATAACCGTTCTTCATCTTATAGTCAGCAACAGGCACAAAAAAAGTTTACACTCAAATCAATCCTCTGCCACAACTTCCTTTACCTGGGCAATTATCTCTCCCCTGGATAATCTCACATTTACCCTGTCGCCGACTTTGAACCCCTTTGCATCTTTTACCACATTATAGCCGGGCAATCTTCTCGTTATGCTGTAACCCCTTTGTAGAATATTCAATGGACTTAGCCTCTCCAGTCCATCCATGTACCGCTCAAACCTGTGTCTCAGGTTCCCGAGGTAATAGGTCATCCGGACATCCATCTCTTTATCTAAATCATCAACCCTCAGCCTAAAATCATCGAGCCTTCTCCTGGGATCCAGGAGCCTCTTCTCAAGAAAATTGAGTCTGTTTTGGTGAGATTCCATGAGATGACTCATGAGGTTCTTCAGCCTTCCCCTGAAGTGATCTATTGAGTTAAGCAGTTCAGACTTTTTGGCAACTACTAGTTCCGCAGCAGCAGAAGGTGGCGGTGCACGGAGGTCTGCCACAAAATCTGAAATAGTGAAATCGATCTCATGCCCTACCGCAGAGATTACAGGGATCTTCGAGCCATAGATAGCCCTTGCTGTCACCTCTTCGTTAAAGGCCCATAGATCCTCCAACGACCCCCCTCCCCTACCCACGATTATTACATCCACAACGAAAGATCTATTGACTTCCTCCAACGCCCGGGCTATCTCCAACGAGGCCCCCTCCCCTTGAACCCGTACCGGAACGATAAGGATCTCCACATTGGGAAATCGCCGGTAAATAATCGTAATCATATCACGAACAGCAGCTCCCGAAGGTGAGGTAATCAATCCAATCTTCCTGGGCAACAAGGGCAAGGGTTTCTTGTTGGAATCATCAAAGAGCCCTTCCTTTTGGAGTCTCTCCTTCAACTGCTCATAAGCCAGTTGTAAAGCCCCAACCCCCTTAGGTTCTATGTAATCAATTATTATCTGGTAATCGCCTCTCGGTTCATAGACACTGACCCTCCCTCTGCATATCATGTGGAGTCCGTCCTCTATCTTGAACCTGAGAAACCTTGCATGGGACCTGAAAACAACCGCCTTAATCTGGCTGTCAGCGTCTTTTAGGGTAAAATATCGATGACCGGACGATGGGCATCTGAGGTTGGATATTTCACCTTCCACCCAAATACCATCGAAGTCGGATTCCAACTTAAGTCTTATCTGGTGGGTTAGCTCAGAGACAGTGAAAATCTGTGAATTGGAAGGGTTATACAAAGACAGGGCCTCTTTATCTCAAGTTAAATTCCTCGTTTATCCGGTCAGAGACCTCCCTGGTAAGTGCCAGGGCTTTCTCGGCCAGTTCCGGACTCAGTGATCCGACCCCGCAACTCGGGGTAATCAGAGACTGTACCAGTAACCTGTCAAGCTCAACCGCTTTTCCGGTCAATGCCCCCACACTATTCTTCCACTTGGAGATCAAAGAGGCGCTGGTCTCTCGTGACAGGACATGGGGGTCATGGGTGGGTACAATACCCCACGCAATAATCCCCCCCTTATCGATAAAACATTTTAACTCCTCCTCGTATATAAGGAGGTTGTCAAAAAACCCATATGCATCAAAACTGAGGATATCTATCTCTGTATTCAGGAGTAACCCCCAGTCCGTATTTTCGCAACAATGTGTAGCCGCTATCCCTCCCCCTGAATGGATAACCGCGATTATCTCCCCCAGGGATTTCTGTATGTCCTCCTTTGACACGCTTATGAAGGCGGAGGAACCATAACCCACCAGGCCGGGCTCATCAATGGAGATTATTACAGGCACACCAAGGGGTTTGAATTTTTCAATCTGCCACTTAGCCTTCATGGCGAGGCTCTTCACTATTATATCCCTGAGGGTTGGATCGTAGTAAGCGTATCGCCCCGCCCTATCCACCAAACCGGTCCCCAGGGTGAAAGGCCCCGTAATCTGGCCCTTAACAGCACGAAGACAAAGAGAAGAAGGTTCCAGGACATCCGTCAGGGCATGTAATCCCCGCGCATAATCACGTGATATGGCGAACCTCTCCAGATGAATCGATGACGCCCCCTCCGTGACAGACAGATAATCCTCGTAAAACTTTAGCAATGCCTCCTCAAATTCCGGTCCTTCATTCTTAAAATACGTCTTTCCTTCCTCACATACGAGCCCCGGCATTCCCTCATTAAACTGGGTCAGCATACCTTCTCTTGGAAGCCTGGGCATCTGGACCCATGCGGGGATCTGGGGAGTATATCGAAGCATTAGCTGGGTCGACTCCTCTGCGTCAAGATGGGGAAGACTTCCGATAGTAGTTGGCAGACAGTTCGCCGAAAATTCCATTTCCCTTATACCTCCCTTATTGGCAAAAAGTATATGCAAACTAACCTTGTGTGTCAAGCACGAGTTTTACACAAAATTATGAAACTTGCATTTTAGACGTCATACCTTGCCAGGATTGTCCGGCTCTTTCTTG
This sequence comes from Deltaproteobacteria bacterium, assembly GCA_030621455.1. Taxonomy (GTDB): domain Bacteria; phylum Desulfobacterota; class UBA8473; order UBA8473; family UBA8473; genus JAUXHQ01. The sequence goes on along the minus strand of JAUXHQ010000248.1, from coordinate 244 downwards.
TTGTCTCCCTTGTCCGCCCCTTACCTCATAATAATCCTTGACGATATTATCCATTTCCTATACCGTCGAAATAATTCGACGGTATAGGAAATCCCATTTTTTAGTCAATTATATCAATTAGTTCCTGAGGCTACCAACTTAAGGCGGGACACTTTCCCATAAGCGCTAGCTTAGTCGCAACGTCATTCCGGCAAAAGCCGGAATCCAGTCTTTTAAGCTAAGCCCTTATGGGACACTTTCGGCC
>JAUXHQ010000270.1 GCA_030621455.1 Deltaproteobacteria bacterium | reverse complement strand
CCAATTACGGCCACTGAAGGATAATCGCATTTTTTCGAACCCTTTATTTCTTTTACCATGTCTCCAACTCAGAAAGGTTTATTAAAATTGTGACATTATTCCCCGGTCAACTTCACGTTGATATTGATCACTTCTTTCTCCCTTATGTCCCAGGTCTTGTTCAATGTTTGGTACCCGGTTGCCCTGAATGTAACTTTAAAGTTTCCCACTGTGAGTCCGATTACAGAAAATCTACCATGTTCAAACGGGAAGACCCTACCCCTCGATCCCTTCCACAAGACAACTTCTCCTTTGGGAATCATCTTTCCTCTTCCATCCGTCACTGAGCCATAAACAGTCCCAAGCTCTTGGGGCCTTCTTTGCCTGCCCAAGATCGTTTTTTTCGGAGACTGAAGCTGGTCGATGGGCAATGTGGTATTCTCCTCTCTAAAGATCGTATAAGTAGTTGCATTTTCTACGTCAAGCTCTCCACCTTTGTAATAGCGAGGTGTATGTTCAACCCCGTCAATATACCTGAGTATATGAAACGGATCGGAAAAATTTTTCGAGTGCTCCAGATCGGAAAACGTCCAACCGATATCCGGGTAGTATGTCTCGACCCAAGCATGAAATCCACCTCCCTTGATTTTCACTCCCCAGTATTTCTTGGAGATTCCCCAATCGTAGCCGGGAGGCAGGTAACCATGTGCATACCGGGCCGGGATTCCCACACTCCTCAGCATGGCAATGCAAAGGCACGTGAACCCTACACAGGAGCCCCGTCTAGTTGTGATAACTGACTTGGCATCCTGCCGGACAGTGGGACCGGCATCGTATGTCACATTATCGATTATCCAGTCAGCGATGTCAGCAAAAGCTTCGTGCACATATTTGGTCCCTCTAACCAGTTCCCTTGCTTTCGCTGAGATTCCCCTGTCGTTTGTTTGGATTTTTGGCTCATCGGATAAGAACCGTTGCATACTGGATGGGATCTCATCTGGCCGTATAGGAAACCTGGCTGATGAGTTCAAGGGATTAACATTAACCTCCACCTTAACCCTCTTACTGAACTCATCTTCCATCAATATCTCTTGTCTGTATGAGTTGTTCGAATAATTGGGTAAATATTCCACCCCCAGAGGATTTACAATATCGTATACTACAACATGGCCCCCTGTAAGAACCTTTGTTTTGCCTTCTAAAGGATATGGAGCTATTAAGGTTAAGGCTAACAGAAGAGAGAGAGAAAAGACGACAAGCCGTTTCAATACAAGTTCCCTCCTATTGAAGATTTAATCAGTCATAGACAACAAGGACTCTCCCATTTTTCAAATAGTTGGTATGCCTGTCTGATCCTTGAACCACCTTTGCATCTCGATTGTTGATTACCACATCCGTTTTTTCTTGACCCGTGGCATGGACACCCTTTATAACAAAAGGAGTTGCAGTAACTCGCTGATTCTTCTTCGCTGCGTCCACATCCTTGGCATAGCCCACAACACCCATCTTAACACTGCCTTTCTGTATAAGGTTTGCGACGCTATAGACTATCTCCCCTCTCTGATCCAGAATCTTCGGTACAAGCGCAGGACGTAATTGAAGCCTTCTCGCGTCCACAACCAACCCGGAGTAGTTGAGCTTACTCAGATCCAAATCTGTCGGAAATTCATCTTTGACGATTTCTTTTTTGGCCTCTTTCTTGTCTATGGCAACCTTTGCCTCCACCGTGGGCTTTGGGGTCGGGGAAGGACTTGATGGTTCCGGTACCGGTGGAGGGTGTGAGGGTCTTGGAAACGGCGGACGGGTCGGCGGCTTTCTTTGAGGGATCTCCAGAGACTGGGGGGGCGGGGTATAGCTTCCCGCTAGTTTGCCGAGCTGTTCCAACATAAGCTTTAACAAATCCCCTGTCAGAGGCATTGCCACGGTAACCTCTACCGCACCGTCACTCATGTATCTGATACTTACAGCTGTCGATAATTTTACCATACCATTTACTTTGGATACAACCACGTCACTGACCGTCATGTGGCTTTGCACAGTTGTCTGTGCATCCACCCGGACTCCTTTAACCGTTTCCAGTAAATTCCGCCGGGCATCTACGATTGCTGCGCGTTTTGCCATTAATCTGGCCTGAGCCGGGTTTTTTAAGGAGGGCGCCGCCGCGCCGCTCCCGGTAGCGGTTATAATGCCTTTACTCCAATTTATAGTCCCGTTTGCAAGACTCTCTATCAAATCATTCCGGTTACCTGCAAGTACGGAACCTGAGAAGATGAATAGCGTAGAAATACTGAGTAAGAAGAGATCCTTCAAATGATATCTCCAGCGCCTCATTCTACCTCCCATCAAAAAGGCTGATGTCAGTCGACAGTATTGAGCATCAGATGATATTGCAAACTTGTGCTGTAGTGCTAGCTCCCGTCGTTTAAATTATCAATCGTCCTGAGATCTTTTAAAGAGATACTGTCCTTCCATAGATAAAACAACCCCAACAAGGTTACAGGAAAGTATTGACTTGCATGGTATACAAGTGAGAAACCAAGGGCATCACTTTCCTTGATTCCCCAAAAGGCTAAGCCGGTTACACAGAAAAACTGGAACGTACCGATAAAGCCGGGGGAAGAAGGGATCATAACACCAAATGTCAAGATCACCATAAAGAGGAAAGGGGCATAAAGTGGGAGCTTGAAATGAAAGGCTACAAAGACCAGAAATGTCAGGATCGCATACACCACCCATATGGAAATGGAGTAAAAGATGATAAACGCCACCTGTCTTTTTCCTTTCAAGACATGAAAGCCATTCACAAAGGAGACAAGGAGTTGGTTCGTCTTGAGAGAGAGACGTTCCGAAACAGGCGCTATAACATGGTTCAAGAACTTCAAAGTGCCTTCTTCATATCTTTTTAACAAGAAAAAGAAGACGACAATCAACAGGTAGAAGATAAATGCCAAGATGCCTGCCTTCTTAGACCAGTCAGGGAGGGGAAAGAATATCAATGTCACAAATAAGAACCCCAATAGCGTGAAACCGTCGAATATCC
>JAUXHQ010000271.1 GCA_030621455.1 Deltaproteobacteria bacterium | reverse complement strand
AGAAGAGGGCGACAGGTGGAAGAGAGACTGCCTGAACAAGCATAAGTTTAAAACGGCAGAGACGGACTGGGGTGAAGAGATCAAACCCCTTTATACGCCGGAAGACACCCGTGATATCGAGTACTTGGAGGAAGTAGGTTTCCCGGGGGAATACCCCTTTACCAGGGGCACTCATCCCTCGATGTACATGGGAAGACTGTGGACCATGAGGCAGTACTCCGGGTATGGAACGGCAGAGGAGACCAACAAGCGATATCGGTATTTGCTCGAACAGGGGCAGACCGGACTGAGTGTCGCATTCGATCTGCCTACCCAGATAGGCTATGATTCTGATCATCCCCTTGCCCAAGGTGAGGTGGGTAAGGTGGGGGTAGCGGTCGATTCTCTTGCTGACATGGAGACGATCTTCGACGGACTGTCCTTGGATAAGTTGAGTACGTCTATGACCATCAACTCCGCTGCCGCTGTGCTTCTGGCAATGTACATTGTAGTTGCGGAGAAGCAGGGGGTAGGTCCCGAGAAGCTTAACGGGACGATCCAAAACGATATTCTCAAGGAATATACTGTGAGGGGGACTTACATATTTCCGGTGGGACCGTCCCTCAGGTTGATTACCGATATATTTGAATACTGCTCAAAGCATGTGCCCAGATGGAATACTATAAACATAGCAGGGTACCACATGAGGGAGGCCGGCGCCACGGCAGTACAGGAGATAGCCTTCACCTTTGCTGATGCTATTGAATATGTAAATGCGGGGATAAAGGCCGGGTTGAAAGTGGATGACTTTGCTCCGAGGATTTCCTGGATATTCAATACCCATAATAATTTCTTTGAGGAGATAGCCAAATACAGGGCCGCCAGGAGGTTGTGGGCAAAGATCATGAAAGAGAGATTTGAGGCGAAAGATCCGAGGTCGTGGATGTTTCGGTTTCATACCCAGACCGCCGGTAGTGCATTGACTGCCCAACAGCCCCTCAATAATGTGGTAAGGGTGGCATTTCAGACCCTGGCCGCCGTTCTGGCGGGAGCCCAGTCATTAGCTTCATGCTCCTTTGATGAGGCCTTAGCCCTGCCAACAGAGGAGTCGGTCCGCCTTTCTCTAAGAACCCAGCAGATAATAGCCCATGAGTTGGGGGCCACGGACACCGTGGATCCCATGGGTGGTTCTTTCTATATGGAAAGTTTGACAAAGCGTATGGAAGAGGAGATAACCGAGTACATCGAGAAAATAGATGAATTGGGCGGGGCCGCTGCTGCCATAGAGAAAGGCTATATTCAACAGGAGATTCAAGAAAGCGCTTATCGCTACCAGAAGGAGGTAGAATCCGGGAAGAAGGTAGTGGTAGGGATGAATAAGTACCAGGTGGAGGAGCCGCCGCCCAAAGGTCTGCTTAAGGTCGATCCCAAGGTTGGAGAGACTCAGATAGAAAAGCTCAAAGCATTCAAGACAACAAGGGATAGTGTAAAGTTGGAACCTGCACTTGAGGCGTTGAAAAAGGCCGCTGAAGGCAATGCCAATTTGATGCCTCCCATATTGGATGCCGTCAGGGTTTATGCTACCCTGGGTGAGATTTGTGGCGTTTTGAGAGAAGTCTTTGGTGAATATGAAGGAACATCGGCAATATGAAAGCCTTTTTTATTTGCCGAAAATAAAGGAATTAATGTGGGGAGCTGCCCCCACATTCAGGGAAGAAGGAGGGCCTAGATGAATCAAGATAAAAGGATCAGGACCTTGGTGGCTAAACCTGGTCTGGATGGTCATGATAGAGGAGCAAAGGTCATTGCCCGTGCTCTGAGAGATGCAGGGATGGAGGTTATCTACTCAGGGATTCGCCAGACCCCGGAACAGATAGTTGATGCAGCCCTTCAGGAGGACGTGGATGTCCTTTTGTTGAGCATCCTATCAGGTGCTCACAGTTTTCTCTTTCCCAGGATTATGGGACTCATGAAAGAAAAGGGTTTGGGAGACATATTGGTTTTAGGCGGAGGTATTATCCCGGTAGAGGATGTTCCAGAGTTAAAGGCCTTGGGGATCTCTGAAGTATTTGGGCCCGGTATGACTTCTGAAACGCTGATAAAGTATATCACGGAAAACCTATCTGCAGGTAATTGACAAGTTTGGGGATTGCTGCAATTGTTTTGAAATCGCGAGAGGGATAGGGAACCAAGACTAAGAGTCTGGGACTTATTAAATCTGACTTCTCAAATTCACTGCGGAGCAAACAACTTGTAGAGCCAGAAGGATGTATGAGGGGGACAAAATGGATTTAGTTGATGGGGTACGCAAGGGATCGGTAAGGGCGCTAGCCAAGCTTATTACCTTGGTGGAAAATGAACAACCCGGTGCCATAGAGGCGATGGAGAGTATCTATCCCCATACCGGAAATGCTTATATAGTTGGTATTACAGGCCCCCCCGGAGCAGGGAAGAGTACATTAACCGATAAGATCACAAAAGAACTCCGGCGTGAGAACTATACTGTCGGGATTATAGCGATCGACCCGACGAGTCCATTTACCGGTGGTGCCTTATTAGGTGACAGGGTAAGGATGCAGGGAGTGAGCAATGACGAGGATGTATTCATCCGAAGCATGGCTACCAGGGGGACTTTGGGCGGTCTTTCCCGGGCAACGGCGGATACGTCAAAAATACTTGATGCCTATGGGAAAGACTACGTTATAATTGAGACGGTTGGCGTCGGACAGGACGAAGTTGACATAATTAGGACTGCCGATGTGTCAATCCTTGTCGTAATACCGGGTTCCGGTGATGATATCCAGGCCATAAAGGCCGGCATTATGGAGATTGGTGATATTTTTGTGGTGAATAAATCCGATAGGGACGGGGCTGACAGGTTGGTTACAGAGATTAAGATGATGTTAGATCTGAGTTCTGCCCCGAGAGACTGGACCCCGCCTATTGTCAAGACCATAGCAACCGAAGACGAGGGTGTTGAGACCCTTGTTGAAAAGATTAAAGAACATAGGGAATACTTGATGGAGAG
>JAUXHQ010000141.1 GCA_030621455.1 Deltaproteobacteria bacterium | reverse complement strand
GGCGCCTATGACCAGTACTTTTTTGGGATCTTCTGCTGGGTCAATATGATATCGCGTCTCTCTGCCGAGTTCGGGGTTCACGCTACACTTGAGGGCACCGCCAAACGCCGGAAACCTGCTCTCAAAACACCGCTGACAGGCGATACACTTCCTGATTTCCTCAGGTCTCCCTTCTTCGGCCTTTTTCACAAATTCAGGGTCTGCCAGAAGGGGCCGCCCCACACAGATCAGATCTGCCTTGCCTTCTTGGAGTATCTTCTCCGCCAATTCCGCATTGTTGATCCTCCCCACGGCCATGATAGGGATCTTCACGACCTTTTTCAAGGCCTCAGCAAGATATACCCAGGCACCTCGGGGCACCTCCATAGGCATCCACGGGGTCCGGGCCTCGTGCCATCCGGCCCAGGCCTGGATGGCATCTACTCCCACCTCTTCCAATCTCTTGGCCTGAACTTGGCTGTCTTCCACGGAGTTTCCTCCGGGCATACCATCTATCACACTCATCCTGCAGGTGATGGGAAAGTCATCCCCGCACTCCTCCTTGGTACGCTTGATGATCTCCGTAAGAAATGTGGTTCTGCCGATTGGATCTCCTCCATACTTGTCTGTTCTCTTATTGACGGCTGAAGATATGAAGGAAGCGATAAGGTAACCGGTTGAGCACATGAATTCTACCCCGTCAAAACCCGCTTCTCTCGTCCTCCTCGCTGCACTGGCGAACATCTCTATAATCATCTCGATCTCTTCGACAGTAAATTCCCGGGTCTCCAACCCGGTCATGCCCGACCTTATGCCCGAAGGAGACGTGGGTCTTACACCCGTGTACTCAGGCACTACATTTTTCCCGGCGTGGTTCAATTGGAGATGGATCTTGGTCCCATGTTTATGACAGGCCGCCACTAACTTCCTGTAACTGGGGATCAACCTGTCGTCGTGCATCAGGGCATTGCCTGGAACAGCGAAAGCTGTGGTGCCAACCCAGGCCGTGGGCGTGATCAATCCAAGGCCACCCTTAGCCCTCTCCTCAAAATAGTTGATGGCCCTTTCAGTAATGTACCCGTCGAGGGCATAGTAACCAGTACCCATAGGGGTCATCACCACTCTGTTCTTAAGCTCCATCTTTCCGAGCTTAATAGGCTCAAACAGTTTCTTGAATTGGCTCATCCTTACCTCCCTTCTGAATCAGGTTAACGTTTTGAACGATCGAATACCTTACGCGTAACCTAGTACCCATCCATAAATGGCTATTTTCCGCAATCTCTGCGTCAGACTCAGATGTAAGGGCACATTGCAATGTTCCCCTACTTACCCAATGTATTCCTGCGGTTAAAATCTTTGTCTTCCTTGACTTTGACAAAATATCTTATTTACGGATGCACACTAACCTGGGGGCGAGGTCTAATCAACTTCCACCTCCATCCAAAGTAATGCCTGCCCCATGGACTTTCCTGTCTGGTCAAGACGAAGGGTACGGGTCGCTCCCCCTCCTAAAGCATTATAAAGAACGACCTCCAGGCATTCGATGTTCGGCATCTCATAAACCTTCACATCACCTTTTACCATCCCCTTGAAATGCTTCTTGACCCGTTCAGGGGTTACTTCTCTCCTGATAATTTCGTAATTCTCCTTGTTGAACGCCATCAACCCGATATCACTTACATCTCCTTTGTCACCGGATCTTGCGTAGGCCAGATCCTTTAGTCTCACCTTTTTCATAGCTACTTGACCTCCTTTATAATCGCTCTGGTGGGGATCTCTTCTCTGGGTATCAATGTAGGCCATAGGGAAACTACGGGCCTTATAGGAAGGGGAACCCCGAAACTGGAGCCCACAGCGCCCAAGGTCCAAAGGTGGGTCACCTCTCTTCGCACCTTGTCCGCCTCGGCCTTGGTCTTTGTCTTGGCAACAACCCTTAACCCAACCTCGTTCAACTCACATGTCGGCTCAGGCGCTACCTCTCCGTGGAGAGTATTTACCCCTATAAAGTCAATCCGAATCTCATCAGCATCCAGTTTCACCTTCTTGAGCCTCTCCCTTACTGTCTCCTCCGCCTTCTTCGCCTTTTCGAAGGCATCCGGCCATGGAAAGAATACCTGTCCCTCACCTATATATCCGTCTCTATAACCGATGCATAACTTAAGATCAGAAGGTCTTTGCTTACCCCTCATATTGGTCACCTTAACCTGATCCTTACCTGTCTCCTCTAACTTCAGGGCGGTGAAGTCGGCTATACCGTCCGGCATGAGATAGTTTGAAGGATCGTGAATCTCGTAGATCAGGTGTTCTTTGATGGTCCACTCGTTGATCACCCCGCCGGAGCCCGGGATCTTGCTTATAACAGCTTCACCGTTTTCGGAGACCTCGGCGATGGGAAATCCAATGTCCCAAAGCCTGGGGGCGATCTTCCACATATTGGACATACCGCCGGTGCAGCACTCTGCGCATTCTATTATATGACCCACGGTTATGGCAGCGCCGATCAGATCGTAATATTTTTCTTTGAATTCCCAGCCAAACTCATGCATTAACGGGCCGACATAGAGGGCATTATCGGAGGCCCTTCCCGTTACGATAACATTGGCCCCTTCCTTCAGTGCGTCCACTATGGAATCAGCGCCCACGTATGCGTTGGCGGCAACAATCCTGTCTTTGATCCTATCTATGTCCTCTTCACCTGTGTCCAGGTTCTTGAACTTTATACCTTTTGCCCTCATTTCATCGAGCTTTCCAAAGACATCATCACCGACTACTACCCCTACTTTCACCCCTGTCAGACCCATTTCTTTTGCGAGCTTTACAACTTCATCCCCTGCGGCTTCGGGGTTGGCCCCACCCGCGTTGGAGACCGGTATTATGCCCTTTTCAGCACAATCCGGCAATATGGCCTTCATCCAGGGGATTATATCCGGGATATATCCCTTTGTCGGATCCTTGGTCTTTATCCTTTGCAGTATTGCCATGGTTAATTCAGCAAGGTGATCAAAGCCGATATACTTAATATTCCCTTTCTTTACCAGTTCAACAGCCGGGTCCAGCAAATCTCCCCAGTAGGCTGAACCTGACCCTATTCTTACCTTCTTCATTGTGACCCTCCCTTCTCTCTCATGCGCTTCGTTTTATTAACAGCTTCCATAACATCATTGCCGTGGTCTCATCCCTCTGGTTTTTGATAACCTGTTTTATCGTCACCACACCGCGATCGTCTCCTTTTACCTCTTTATCAACTACCTCTGCCTCTGTACGAAGGGTGTCCCCTATCTTTACCGGGGCAGTGAACCTCATTTTGTCCAGACCATAGAATGCTATGACCAGACCAGGTCTCACCATCTGCAATCCCGCGGCAATGGAAAAGGTCAGAGATCCCTGAACCAGTCTTTCTCCAAATGGGGTCTCTTTGGCATACTCCGCATTGGAGTGGAGTTCCAGCCAGTTCCCAGTTAAGTAGCAAAAAAAGACCACATCCGTCTCCGTAATGGTCCTGCCCCTTTCCGACACGGTCTTGTCACCTATTTCCAATTCGTCGAAGTACTTGTAAATCATGTTCCCTCCTTGGTTCTTGATTTAATATGCCCTTACTCGTGGGTCCATAAAATTTCAGTAGCTGCAAAATGTGCCTGGACAGTTTATAATCCTAACCCCCTGGCAATGATTTCGTGTTGAATTTGGGAAGTCCCTCCGCCTACCATCGCCTGCTTGGCATCGCGGAAGTAGCGCTCCATATCATATTCAGGCATCTGAGCATACCCTCCGAGGATCTGCATGCCTTGGGTCGTAACCCGGAAATAGGCCTCGGAACTGAAAAGCTTGGCCATGGCAGCCTCTTTTGCAGCGGGCAAGCCTTCCTTTAACATCCAGGCGACTCTATAAGTAAGCAACCTGGAGGCATCCACATTCATCTGCATCTCCGCAAGCATATGTTTTATCACCTGAAACTGTCCAATGGACTGTCCGAATTGTTCCCTTTCCTTGGCATACCGTAGTGCGTCTTCCACTGCGGTCTGGGCTACTCCCAAATAGCTGGCAGACACCGCCGCTCTCTCCATCTCAAGTTGATATGTAAGATATTCCCAACCCCGGTTCAATTCACCGAGAAGGTTCTCCCTGGGTATCCGGACATCCTCAAGGAAGAGTTCATTGGTAGTGATGATCCTTCTGGAGAGGGTGTTTAAAGGTCTTAATTCGATGCCGGGCAGGTGGTTGGGTACTAAAAGAAGGCTGATCCCTTTGTGCTTGGGTACGTTTCTGTCAGTGCGAGCCGCCAGGAGGATGATATTGTTCTTGAGATGGGCGCCGGTGGCGAAGACCTTCTGACCATTGATAACGAACTCATCTCCATCAGCGGCGGCAAACGTAGTTATGGAAGCGGCGTCGGAACCGGCATTGGGTTCGGTTAGAGAGAAAGAAAACCTTATCTCCCCTTTTATAGCCGTAGGGAGGTAATGCCGCTTCTGCTCTTCACTCCCGTGAAGAGCGATGTTTTTTGTGCCCCACGTGATAATCGAATAGCCCGCCCCTATGTCGAAGGAATACTTTGAAAGACATTCATGAAGAATCGTATATAAGATTGCATCACCCCCAACACCTCCATACTCCTCCGGAATCATTAGACCGAACCACCCCTGCTTTGCTACCTTATCGTAAAATTCATAGGGGTACTGCCTGTTTTCGTCCCACTCCCGGACTTTCTCTCTGGGGCACTCCTTTTCCACAAAATCCTCAAGAGTTTTCCGCCATATCTCCTGTTCCTCATCGAATTTAAAGATCATCTTCTCAACCTCCTATCGAAAAGCCATAACAAATCCAAAGGGCGTTACACTCGAAATCAGTTCCACAGTCAGGGAAACAGGTCAGGCGCCGGCGTTCTCGGACAAGAAGTCCCCAAGCCCCTTTACAAGAGCCTTCTTTCCATTCCTAATATGTTGTTGAAGGAGGTTCCTGGCCCCTTCAGTATCCTTGTCTTTTATTACCTTAAAAATCACGGCATGTTCGTGTTCAGATGCGGTCTTCCTCTGTGGATCCAACCTATCAAACCTGTAAGTAAGATAAAGACGTTCAAAGAGACCCCGCAACATCCTGATCAAATAATTGTTCCCCGTGATCTCGGTCAACTTCAGGTGAAGAGTCATATCGAGTATCAACCTCTTTCTCATGTCACCATAATCAGCCTCTCCATGGTACTCTATCATTCTTGCTATCTCCTCAATGTCACTTCTTGCAAGGCCCCCAACCGTCTTCTCCAATGAGAAAATCTCTATGGCTTCACGGGCATCAAAAAGTTCACTGGCTTCTTCTCGGTTCATCTCATGAACAAAATATCCTCTATTCAAAAGCCTTTCCACAAATCCTTCGTATTCCAGTCTGGTCAACGCATATATTATAGGGGTCTTACTCATCTTCAATTTGTCTGCAACGTCTTTGTATATGAGTTTTTGTCCGGGCACTATCCTATGGATAAAAATCCATTTCTTTAACTCGACGTATGCCTTTACCATCAAGTCTTCAGAGGAGGAACTTTCGGATCTTATGGAGTTCACAAAAGAATAGTAGGCATCTCTAACCAAATCATCCGACGTCACAATCAACTCCTTTAACGGGCCCCCACCTGGGAGAAGAATCAAGATATGGGAGGTTGTTAACATTAAAGCGCAATTTCTTAGGGCGTATTTGAAAGCCTTTTGACGAAATCGCAAATTGCCTGAGATATAGATTTCCATATATCAAATTTCACTGCGTTATCGGTCGGAATCCACGA
>JAUXHQ010000008.1 GCA_030621455.1 Deltaproteobacteria bacterium | reverse complement strand
AAAACGTGCTCCTCACCCGCCCCCGTTGGACAGACGACTTCCAATAGAAAATATCTTGCTCGGTCCAAATGACATGATATACAAAAGCCAGTCCACATGCGATATCATTGTTGGTAGATGACATGGCTTTGGCCACATGGGAGGGAAAAATGAGCACAGCTAAAGCAGAAGTTGAATCCCTATTGAAGAAACTCCCTAACGATTGTTCGATAGAAGACATTCAGTATCATCTCTATGTGCTTGAAAAAGTACGGAGAGGTTTGGATCGCGCTGATACAGAGGGCACATTGACTCAAGAGGAAGTGGAAGAGCGGATGAAAAGATGGACTTCCGAGTAGATTGGTCTCCAGAGGCCATCGAAGATGTTGACTCCATTGCCACCTACATATCTCGTGATTCCAAAAGTTACGCTACAGCAGTCGTTAACAACCTTCTCAACATAGCTCGAGATCTGAAATACTCACCTTACAGAGGTAGGGTGGTACCAGAAATTGAAGACGAGCTAATACGCGAACGCATTGTATACAGTTATAGGCTTATCTACAGAATAAAAGGCGAGACTATTACCACCGCAGCCGTGGTTCATGACAAGAGACTGTTGAATCCCTTCGTTAGACGAATTAGTGAATAGCCGAGGTCATCGATGAAAGCCTGTAAGACATAATGGGGACGTTATTCATAAATTGCAGTTAAATACACTAATTAAAATCGGACAAGCTGGGTATCCGCTTCACTCAAGCTTAATACAGATATCAACTTGAATATATTGCAAAATTTTATTACTTCACTTTTTGCTCGAACCTCTTCAAATGCATTGTTAATTCAAAGGGTTAAGTGTGAGCAACTTGAGCCAAGCGGATACCCAGCTCGGACAAATATATCACCGGAAACCCCCTAAAACATAGGTCCTACTTGTTTCTTGCCCCTTGTCATCCGTGGTAATTACCAGGGGAGGAGAGATTGCAGAGTGCACGTCTAACACGTTTTCGCACATTTTATGCCAAGTCTCGTTCGGTAAACTCATGTAACAGTTGGCAGGACACCTCCGGCAGGGTGCAAGGGAAATACCAAATAATGAGGGGATACCTTTACTTTACAAGTTGAGGATGTCAATGTATTGACGGGTACCAGAATTATGGCGGGGTAATGAGAAAAAAGGCAATCCTAATCCGCTGTGATGTAAATGCAGTACAAATTAAAATTGCCGGACAAGGGGAGGAGCAGGTGAGTAATCCCGTACGGGATTACTCACCTGTTATCACTATCTAAAATTCAAGGGTCTTACCCAATGCCTCCTTTCGACTCAGCTTGATCTTCCCATTTTCATCTATGGCAAGAACCTTGACCAAGACTTCATCACCTTCCTTGAGCACATCCGTTACGTTCTTCACCCGTTCTTTAGATAACTGGGAGATATGGACAAGGCCGTCAAGCCCGGGAAGGATCTCCACAAAGGCGCCAAAATTCGTGGTTTTCTTGACCTTTCCCATATAGAGTTCCGCCACCTGGACCTCCTGACAGATCTCTTTAATCATTTCAACAGCCGCCTCACTGGCAGCGTTATCAGTCGATATTATATTTATTTTTCCTGAGTCTTCAATGTCTATCTTTGCTCCCGACTTCTCAACTATTTTCCTGATCATCTTTCCACCAGGGCCTATTACGTCCCGAATCTTGTCAGGGTTTATCTCCATGGTCAGAATCCTTGGGGCGTATACGGACAGAGATTCTCTGGGTTCCGCAATGGCGTCTTTCATCTTCTCTAATATATGAAGCCGTCCCTCTTTAGCTTGAAAGAGGGCTTTTTCCAGGATATCTCTGGTAATCCCCTCTATCTTTATATCCATCTGAAGGGCTGTAATACCATCCCGGGTGCCGGCAACCTTGAAGTCCATATCACCCAAATGGTCTTCATCTCCGAGGATATCTGAAAGGATTACTACATCTTCATCCTCCTTGATCAACCCCATGGCTATGCCCCCTACAGGGGCTTTGATGGGAACCCCGGCATCCATAAGGGAGAGGACTCCCCCGCAGACCGTGGCCATGGAGGAAGAACCATTTGACTCCAATACATCGGAAACAACTCTGATCGTATACGGAAAATCGTCTTTTGAAGGCAATACTCTTGCAATTGCCCTCTCTGCCAAAGCGCCATGCCCGATCTCTCTTCTGTTAGGGCCTCTAAGGAACTTGACCTCTCCCACTGAGAAAGGGGGGAAGTTATAATGGAGCATGAAAGACTGGAAACTATCCCCAACGAGGGATTCAACCTTCTTTTCATCCATTGACGTTCCAATGGTCGTAGTAGCCAGCACCTGTGTCTCGCCTCTTGTGAAGAAGGCGGAACCATGGGGTCTGGGTAAAACTCCGACTTCACAGGCGATCGGCCTTACATCATTAAAAGCCCGACCATCGATCCTCTTTTTTTCCGAGATGTACATTCCTCGAACCATCTTTTCCTTTAACCCTGCAACACGCTCCTTTATATCTCCTTCCCTTCCTTCATACTCAGGCAAAAGCGCATCTACAGCCTCTCTTGTAATCTCATTAAATTTCCCGTATCTCTCCATCTTTGCAGGGATCCTTATGGCCTCCGCAATCTTTTCACGGGCGATATCATCTACCCTCTTCTTTAGATCAGGTTCCGGTATCGGGCTTGTTAACTCCCTCTTCGGCTTACCTACAACGCCTTTCAGCTCCTCTTGAATCGCAAGTAACGGTTGCAGGGATTGCTGTCCGTACCAGATAGCCTCCAACATGACATCCTCAGAGAGTATGTCCGCTCCACCTTCCACCATGACGACAGCGTCTCGGGTGCCGGCCACAATGAGATCGAGATCACTATCTTCAAGCTGAGAATATGTCGGGTTACATACAAACTTACCATCGATCCGCCCTACTCTCACCCCTGCAAAAGGGCCTCCAAAAGGAATGTCGGACAGTTCCAAGGCAGCGGAGGCACCGATCATTGCCAGGGTATCCGATTCGTTCTCTTGATCCATAGACCATACCGTAGCAATAATCTGGGTCTCATAGAAATACCCGTCCGGGAACAGAGGTCTCACCGGTCTGTCGATAAGCCTTGATGTAAGTGTTTCCTTCAGGGTGTTAGGACCTTCACGTTTCATAAAGCCACCGGGAATCCTCCCTGCAGCATACTTCTTCTCTTGGTAGTTCACTGTTAGGGGTAAAAAGTCCACCCCTTCCCTTACCTTGTTTTCCGCAACAGCGGTCACCAGTACTACTGTCTCCCCAAACGTGACAAGCGCCGACCCATCTGCCTGTCTTGCCAGTTTCCCGGTTTCAATGGAAAGGGTCGTCCCATTTATATCCACACTAACCTTTTTTGTAATTTCCAATTATATCTCCCTCATTTTCTTATGCCAAGTCTGTTGATGACATCCCGATACCGGCCGACATCGTTCTTCATCAGATAATTCAAAAGCCGCCTTCTCTGGCTTACAAGTTTCAACAACCCTCTACGTGAATGATGGTCCTTCTTGTGTACCTTGAAATGCTCAGTAAGATACTTTATCCTTTCACTCAACAAGGCGATCTGGACCTCCGGAGATCCTGTATCAGTATCATGAACTCTGAATTCTCCAATCACCGCTTGCTTTTTGTCAGTATCTAACATTATCCCCCTACCTCCTTCCCCGAAATTGTCTGACTGCCGCACAGTTCTTTCTTTGTAAATAGTGCCCGAACAAAAACTGTCTTTTTCGCCAATCTCTGCGTCAGATAAAAATTTTAATCCTCAAAATATTCAATATATTCCTGCGGTTAAAATTTTGAGCTTCCTTGACCTTGACGAAAAATCCTAGTTTTCGTTCAGACACTAAATAAGTGCCTTGGCACATCAGCAATTCTAATTATTCCTCATGCATTAAAGACTCGAATCAATTTACAAAATATATCCCCTCCACGCTTATCCTCGGTTAAGGGGTAATCCGTCAGAAGCTCTGCCACGGCGATCAAGTCATCCTTGAAGGAATTGATCCTTATTTTCTCTCCCGCTCTATGACGGGACAAAGAAACGTCTTTTAGGTCCCTGAAAAGAATCTGGCTACCATGTCTGATCCTTCTTGCCAAGTTCTCATCCACCCTTATTCGAGGTAGGTTAATCAAGGCCCTATCCATCGGGATTATCATGTCTTCAACAATTCCCTTTTTGGCCAGGTCTTCTATACTTTCCAGTGAATGACATTCACCGGTACAAAATATTCCACTCCTTGTTCTTCTCAGTTCAACCAGATGGGCTCCGCAGCCCAGTCTGTTCCCTATATCCGAACACAATGTCCTGATATACGTACCCTTAGAGCAGAACACCTCAAACCACACACGAGGCAGATCAATCCTGAAAATATTTATTTTGGAGATGGTTATTCCCCTCTCTGGAGTGTCGACGTGTATGCCTTTTCTAGCCCACTTGTAGAGGGGAATGCCCCTGTATTTCAAGGCTGAAAATTGCGGCGGTTTTTGCTTAATATTACCCGTGAAAGCGTTAAAGGCGTCAACTATCTTACCGTGATCTTCCGGAATCCGGTCAGACTCGCTAATAATTTTACCGGTCACGTCCTGGGTGTCTGTCTCTATACCCAACCTCAGGGTTGCTCTATATTCTTTGTCGTCATTTATGAGAAACTGTACTATCTTCGTCGCTTGATTTATGCAAACAGGTAGAACACCCGTGGCCAAAGGGTCCAACGTACCTGTATGCCCCGCTTTCTTGACATTAAGGACCCTCTTTACCCTCTCCACCACATCATGAGAAGTGATGCCGGGCGGTTTGTCAGTTACCAAAACACCATTCACTCAAGAGACCCGATCAGCCTTCTCCTAATAGCAGGGAAAACCTTATCCTTAACCTCCGGAAGACTACCCTTGACACCACAACCGGAAGCACGAGAATGCCCACCTCCACCGAATTCCTTTGCAACATCAGCAACATCAATACATCCATCTGACCGAAGGCTTATCCTGTATTGGTCTTTCGAAACCTCCCTGAACAGCACAGCCACCCGCACGCCCTCAATGGATCTTGGGTAATCCACCATGTTCTCTCCGAGATCCGGGGTAGCCCCAACCCTTTCCAACATTGAAGACAAGACCACAACGGAGCCCACCTTTCCATGGTCTGAGATCTCCAATGTATTTAGCACCAACGCTAACAATCTAAGTCTTGACGCTGACTGTCTCTCATAGACTTCCTCAGCCACTGTGGAAGGGTTGACGCCTCTGGTCACCAACTCGCCCGCAATCTGAAAGGTCCTGGCAGTAGTATTGGAATGGCAAAAAGCACCGGTATCCGTCAATATGGCCGTGTAGATGTTGACGGCAATCTCGTATGTAATGGGAATGGGGATTTCCTGCAAGAGATCGTACAAGATCTCTCCTGTAGAGCTCTTGTACGTATTAATCAACCTTAAGTCACCGAACCCGCTATTGGTTTTATGGTGATCTATGTTTATTATTTTCCCTGTCCGTCTTATCTTTTCTGCTACGTTTCCCACTCTGTCCAGGTCACCACAGTCTAAGACAAGGGCAACATCATAATGAAAGGAATCATCTATCTCATGAACAATCTCAGTACTCATGGGAAGGAACTGTAAGTTCCGAGGGATTGGGTCCTGATTGAAGACGGTTACTTCCTTCCCCATATTATTTAAGGAAATCGCCAGGGCTAACGCCGAACCTATGGCGTCCCCTTCCGGACGGATATGGGATGCGATCAGGAATACGCTTTTATTCCTTATCTCTTCGATTATTTCTCTTTCCATCCCATCAGTCCTGAACAGTTTTGTTTAAATCCCTTAGAATACTATCGATATGGCTTCCATATTCCAAAGAATTGTCAAACTTGAAGACAATATCGGGGATGTGACGCATCCTAAGCCTCTTCCCCAACTTCTTCTTAATGAAACTGGATGCACTATTGAGACCCACAGTAGTCTCCTCCAATTCTTCATGAGTCCCAACAAGACTGAAGAATACCTTCGCGAAACGGAGGTCATTACTTACCTTAACACCGGTAATCGTCACAAAACCGATCCTCGGGTCTTTAATCTCTCTGAATAACATCTCAGCAATCTCTTTCTTAAGTAAGTCAGAAACCCTGTCGGCCCTTTTGTAATCCATGACAGATATCCAGCCTTTTTCGGCATCCTTCATATGAACTCAAAAGTAGTTTACACTTTATTTGTATCACTCCAGGTGTCAGTGTGTTCAGGTTTCAGACCTTGTGTTTTTCTTTCCTGACACCTGACACCAAAAGCCATGTGAGGGGCAATTTTCATCAGCCCGGAAATTTTCTATCGGCGCCCGCATCCTTGAAAAGTGTAAACAGATAAATGAAGGATGCCCTCTTTTATAAAAAATATCTCTAAAAGTGAGTAACAGTCTGTCAACAGTCGAGTATCTCTATCTCCGAATCTAGTATCTCCATAATGCCCAGTCCATCAATAAAGTTAATGATCCTGTCTAAAGAAGAATTAATATATCTCCTCTCATTACCGACCAGACAAAACCCCACCCGGGATCTTTGCCACTTGTCATTATCACCCACTTCAGCTATGGATACGTTGAACTTTGCTTTAACCCTATCAAGGACTTTTCTCAACACCCGGCGTTTCCCTTTGAGGGAGAGGTTGTTGTGTATACGACAATCAAGCTGGCAAATACCGATAACCATCTTAAAAACTTACGGTACGATTTAGTCCCACCTCACAAAGTTGGTGCAATCTCCTCGTAGGTATAGGACTCAATAATATCATCAATTTTCAAATCATTAAAACTATCTATTCCTATCCCACATTCATAACCTGATAGGACCTCGTTTACGTCGTCCTTAAACCGCTTCAATGAAGAAATTTTTCCATCATGAATGATTACATTGTCTCGCAGCAAGCGTATATTTTCCGCTCTTACTATCTTTCCATCAAGAACAAAACTACCGCCTATGGTTCCAACCTACGATATCTTGAATGTGTCTCTTACCTCCGCCCTTCCCAGTACCTTTTCGTTGAAAACAGGCTCCAATAAGCCCTCCATGGCCTTCCTCACATCGGAAATCATATCATATATGATACTGTAAGTCCTGATACTGACCTTTTCCTGTTCGGCTACCTGCCGCACCTTTGGGTCCGGTTTAACATTAAAGCCTATGATGATTGCGTCTGATGCAGAGGCCAACATTACATCGGACTCAACTACGGTACCAACCGAGGTATGAATAACGTTGACCTTTATGGAATCAGTGTCCAGGTCATGTAATGCTTTGAGGAGAGCATCGATAGAGCCTTGAACATCTGCCTTTATAATTGTGTTTAGCTCTTTTACCTCTCCCTCTTGAATCCTATCATGGAGTTCCTCTAAAGTTATTTTTCTCGTCCTGACAAGTCCTGCTTCCCTCTTCTTTTGCTGTCTGAACATTGACACTTGTCTTGCCTTCTTCTCATCATCGATAACGACGAGGCCATCCCCTGCCTCGGGGACTCCGGAGAGTCCTACAACTTCTATAGGCATGGCCGGGCCGGCCTGTGCTGTCTTCTCTCCTCCTTCGTTGATCAAGGTCCTTATTTTTCCGAAAGTCGATCCCACTACAAATGGATCACCTGTCTTTAACGTGCCCTCTTGAACGAGCACAGTGGCCACCGGCCCTCGACCTTTATCTAATTTTGCCTCGATAACCACTCCCCGGGCCGGCTTGTTAGGATTGGCCTTTAGCTCCAACATTTCGGCCTGTAATAGAACGAGTTCCAAAAGATCATTTATACCTTGCTTTTTCTTGGCGGAAACCTCCACAAAGATCGTGTCTCCTCCCAGCTGTTCCGGGACCAGTTCATACTCCATGAGGCTCGCCCTGACTCTCTCGACATCGGCGTTGGGTTTGTCGATCTTGTTAATGGCTACCATCAACGTTACGCCGGCAGCCTTTGCATGGTTTATCGCTTCAATAGTCTGGGACATAACACCATCATCAGCCGCAACCACCAGGATTACAATATCAGTTACATGTGCCCCCCGGGCCCTCATCGCAGTGAAGGCCTCATGGCCTGGTGTATCTAAAAAGACCACATCCCCTTTGGGAAGGCTTACACGATATGCACCCATATGCTGTGTAATGCCTCCAGCTTCCGTTCCCATGACATTGGTCCGGCGAATGGCGTCCAAGAGAGAGGTTTTGCCATGGTCCACATGCCCCATAACTGTAACTACAGGTGGTCTCTGGACCAATTCCTCAGGAGCGTCTTCCCTCCTCCCCAAAATCTCTTCTTCAAAAGAGGTACTCTCAATTACATAAGAAAACTCACCGGCGACTAGCGAGGCTGTATCAATATCGAGCGGATGATTAATGGTTGCTGCCATTCCAAGGTCGAGTAACTTCTTTATCACTTCACCTACCTTAACGCCCATCCTCTTTGCCAAGTCGCCAACCGTTACGGTCTCCAGGATCTTTATCTTCCTCTTAATTGCCTTTGAGACAGTGATCTCGGTCTTTCTTTCCACCTTCCTGGGATGTTCCTTCTTCTCTCCCCGGAGTCTGGTTGGCACACGACGATTTTTCCCCCTTCCATAGAAGCCTTTCGTCCTGCCCCCTTGTTTCTTGTAAGCCACCTTCTTGGGTAACCTATCCTCTACTGCCGCTTTGACCTCTTTCTTCTTTGGCTTGCCAGGCGTTACCTTATCCGGCTTAGCTTCCACCGGTTCTTTCAGAGGTTTCCTGTCCTCCCCCTGCCTGGCCGTGATGGGTGCGGGTTTAGACACATCTTTCCCATGTTCGGCTTCTATCCTTTCAACATCCTTAACAGGCCCTTCCTTTTTCTCAACCACCTTTTCCGGGGCCGCCAATGGATAGGGTCTCTCTTTATCTACTGAAGGTTCTCTTCCCTCTTTCTCTTGCGGAGCTTTCTCAACCTCCGGCAACTTCCCCACTTTCACTTTGGTCTCAACGGGTTTGACTTCCGGTACTACCTTTTTTATCCTTCTCCGTATAATAGTTGCCTTTACCCGTTTTTCAGTAACCTCATGGGTCTTGTTTGTGGAAAGACGACTTCTGATTCGCGGCAGGTCTCCCTCTTTAATGGAACTCATATGACTCTTGACCAAGATGCCCAGCTTCTCCAGCTCGACGATGAGTTTACTATTTGTCATTTCCAGCTCTTTTCCCAACTCATAAACCCTAACCATTACGTTCCCCCAGAAGGTAATCACTCCCCCATAAATCAATTCACTGCTTCATCATCACCCTCAGCCCCAATCTCATTGGTTACAGACACGTCTTCTGCCGAAACCTCGTTGATTTTCTCTGAATCTGTTTGTTCCAGATACTCTTCTGCAGCCTTCTTGAACGTACCGGCTTTCTTCTCACCGATGCCTTCTATCCTGGTAAGTTCTTCCGTGGTTGCCCCGGCGATGTCGCGCGCCGTGAAATATCCGCCGTTACATAAGACCCTTGCCGTTGAATCTCCTATTCCAGGGATATCAATAAGGGACTTGTATGTCTCCTCTGATATTTCGGTAGTCTTGGGTTCACCCTTGACATCTATCCTCCACCCCGTGAGCCTGGCAGCCAAACGGACGTTTTGTCCTCTCTTTCCGATGGCTAAGGATAACTGATCATCAGCCACTATCACTTCCATTGTCCGGGTAGCCTCATCGATTATGACTTCGGAAATCTCTGCCGGGGCTAGTGCGTTACAGACAAATTCGGAAGGATCTTCACTCCAGCGTACTATATCTATCCTCTCCCCGCGCAATTCTTGAACGACACTTCGGACTCGAGAACCCCTCATCCCTACGCACGCACCAACAGGATCAACATCCGAATCCTCGGAGTAGACCGCTATTTTAGCTCTATTCCCCGGTTCCCTGACAGCACCTTTAATCTTCACCACCCCTTCATAGATCTCAGGGACCTCAACCTCAAAAAGTTGTATGAGGAGCCCTGGGTGGGTCATTGAAAGGACGATCTGGGGCGTCTTGGAAGACTTGAGAACGTCCAGTATATAAGCTTTGATTCGTTCTCCCTGGCGACAGGTATCCCTTGGTATCTGTTCTTTAACCGGGATTATAGCATCTGTTCTTCCCAGACTAACGATGATGTCGCCCCTATCGAAACGATGGACTATCCCGTTAACCAATTCCGCTTTACGGTCTTTATATTCGTTGTAAATGTTTTCTCGTTCGGCATCCTTAACCTTTTGTATTATGACCTGCTTGGCCATTTGAGCCGAGACCCTGTCAAGTTTACCCATGTCCAGCTTTAGACCAAGGCTATCGGAAATTTCCACCTCAGGATCTAACTCCACGGCTTCTTCAATAGATATTTCGAGGTTCGGGTCTTTAACCTCTTTTACCACAGTCTTAAATTCAAACAGCTCGACTTCGCCCACTTCTTCATTAAAATGGGCCTCCACATCCTTGTGAGGGCCAAATTTCTTTCTGGCGGCTGACAGAACGGCTGCCTCCAAGGTTTCAATAAGAGCCTCTTTACCAATACCCTTGACTTTCCCAACCTCATCCAGTATGCGGGTTAGGTCAGAAATCATTTCAAATCTCCCTTAGCATGGGCCTCGAGGCCCAGCTCAAAACTCATACACTAAATTGGCTTTTCTTATCTCATTAAAAGGCAAACTGACAATCTCATCTCCGACATCTATCGTTACCGTTCCTTGTTCATAACCCAAAAGCCTTCCCCTGAAATTCTTCCGTCCATCCACCGGGTTGCGTACCTTCAACCTGACGAGTTTACCTTCATACTTTACAAAATCTTCTTCCTTTTTCAAAGGCCTATTGAGCCCCGGAGAAGAGACCTCCAGCGTATATGGATGCATGATCAGATCGTTAAGTTCGATCAATTGACCAACCTGTCCGCTGATATTGGAACAATCATCTAAGGTTACTCCTCCTTCTTTATCAATATAAAGTCTTAAGGTCAGTCCCCCTCTTTCATTTCCGTACTCAGCCTCCACAAGGTCCATCCCCTCCGCCGTAACAACCGGTTCCGCTATCCTTTTCACAGATTCCAGGATATCATCGGACATTGCCAATCCATAAACCCCCGGGGATAGACTGCGGACCTTTCAACAATAAAAAAAGTGGGCTTTAAGCCCACTTTTTAGTGAACTTCACTAATTAATGGACCAAATAATACAGGACTTCAAAGATATACAGGAGACACACATCTGTTTTGAGGGATCGCATGATAATCTCTCCTGGCTTCTGTAAATCCTCAAGTTCGTTGCCAAGCAACTTATCTGGAGTGGAGCGGGCAACGGGATTCGAACCCGCGACACCAAGCTTGGGAAGCTTGTACTCTACCAGCTGAGCTATGCCCGCATGTAACATCGATCTTCCAAACCTGATTATTGACTAATTATTAATAAATATTTGAGATTTGTCAACAATTTTTTACATGTACCGGCAATTCCATTGATTAACGCCTATAAACAAATTATAAATCAGGTCTTGGTAAATATCAAAATCAGTGCCTTGGGGCTCATACCCCGGCTTTTTGACGAAATACAAACCTTCGTCAAGAGTCCCCCTTTCTGAAGACTACGTCAATAATCAGAAATACCCCTCCGATAGTGATGGCGCAGTCAGCTACGTTGAAAGTCGGCCAGTGGTATGTGTGCCAGTGAAGGTCGATGAAGTCTATAACCTCTCCCAACCTGACCCTATCGGTAAGGTTCCCCACTGCTCCACCCATAATCAGGGAGAGACTTAATAAGAGAGGGGTCTGATTATCCTTGAGGTTTCTCAGGAAAAAGAGGATTGTCAGAATTGCCACAACGGATATGGTGACAAAGAAAACAGATTTGAGACCACCGACTTGTCCTGCCAGAAAGCCAAAGGCGGCACCGGTATTTCTCACATGTGTGATGTGAAAAAAATCCTTCACGATTTGGACAGAATGGTGAAGGGGGATAACCCTGTCAATATAGAGTTTGGAAGATTGATCCAGGAACAGAACCCCCAGGACAATTATGGTTGTGGTAAGGTATTTTTTCTTCAAGGCCCCTCCACTACCTCAACGCATCTCTCGCATAAACCGGGGTGTTCTTTGTCGTCATTCACCGTATGGTGGTAAGTCCAGCACCTGGCACATTTCCCTCCCCCGGCCTGCATTACGTCCACTTCCATACCCTCAATCTCCCGGCTTTTAAATTCACCTTTTCCTTCTTGATTTTTCAAGAGGGTTACCTTTGAAACAATGAAGATTGACCTCAATTCATTAAGGTAGGTCTTTAAAAATCCGTGGAGTTTTTCAGGAGCGAAGATGCTGACATCAGCATCCAATGAGTGACCGATGACCTTATCACGACGGGCCAGTTCCAACGCCTTAGACACCTCTCCCCTGACCTGTAACAACTTGTCCCATCTGGCTGCCAGCTGATCGTCTATGTAGTCCTCGTTGGCAGCAGGGAATCGTACCAAATGAATGCTCTCTGTCTTACTTCCGTCCGAAGGGAAATAGCTCCATGCCTCTTCGGAAGTAAAAGAAAGGATCGGCGCCATCAGTCTCAGAATACCGTTCAAAATATCGTACATGACAGTCTGAGCTGATCTCCTCTCCACGGAGTCGCGCGTGGAGATATAGAGTCTGTCTTTCAAAACATCCAGATAGAAAGCGCTCATATCGACTACGCAGAAGTTATGGAGAGAGTGATAGACCGTGTGAAAAGAAAAGCTGTCATAGGCATCTCTGATTCTCGTGATAAGCTTCTGGAGCCTGTGGAGAGCGAGTCTGTCAATCTCCCATAGGTCCTGATATTCAACCCTGTCCCTTGACGGGTCGAAGTCATAGAGGTTCCCCAGCATATACCTGCAAGTGTTTCTGATGCGGCGATATGCCTCCGACATCCTCTTCAATATCTCTTCAGATAGTCGGATATCATCTCGATAGTCCTCCGCAGCCACCCAGAGTCTCAAAATCTCGGCCCCATATTTCTTTATGATCTTATCCGGGGCGATCACGTTTCCAAAAGACTTTGACATCTTTTTTCCCTTACCATCCACAACAAAACCATGAGTCAGTACGGCCTCATAGGGTGCCTTACGTCTGGTATTTACGGATGTTAAGAGAGAACTGTGAAACCACCCCCTGTGCTGGTCACTCCCTTCCAAATATATGTCTGCCGGAGACCTTAAATTCTCCCTCTTCTCCAAAACTGCAGCATGGCTGACGCCCGAGTCGAACCAAACATCGAGTATGTCCGCCTCCTTTTCAAAGTCCGCGCCATTGCATTGAGGGCACACTGTGCCGGGAGGAAGCAGGCCCCCTGCATCCTTTAAAAACCATATGTCGCTGCCCTCTTCTTCAAATTGATCGGATACGTAATCTATAATCTCCTTTTCCGCCATGGTATACCCACAGGAGTTACAGTAGAATATGATGATCGGAACCCCCCAGGCCCTTTGTCGGGAGATACACCAGTCCGGACGACTCTCCACCATTCCATAGATCCTGTCCTTGCCCCACTTGGGGATCCACTGAACCCCATTGATGCTTTCGAGCGCCTCTTCCCTTAATCCGTTCTTCTCCATAGAGACAAACCATTGTTCAGTGGACCGGAAGACTATCGGTTTCTTACACCTCCAGCAGTGGGGGTAGGAATGAAGTACAGTTGCTTCTTTTAGCAGAGCACCCACTTCATCGAGTTTTTTGTTTACCGATTTATTCGCGTCAAAGACGAACTCCCCGGCAAAAAATTCCACATCATCGGTAAACCTCCCCTCATCATTTACAGGGGTATAGATGTCGAGACCATACTCGAGACCTATCTCGTAGTCCTCCTGCCCGTGACCCGGGGCTGTATGAACACATCCGGTCCCGGCATCGAGCGTCACATGATTACCGAGGATCAAGAGAGACTCCCTGTCTATGAACGGGTGCCGGCATTTCAGTCCTTCCAGTTTCAGGGGAGAAAAAGTCTCCACTATCTCATAATCTCCTGCCCCCAACTCCCTCATTGTGCCTTCTAATAGCCCCTCGGCCAACAGAAAGACTTCGTCCTTCACTTTGACGGCAACATAAGTAAAATCGGGATGGAGGGTTATGGCCAGGTTCGCGGGTATTGTCCATGGGGTCGTGGTCCATATGAGAACCGAGACCTTCTCCCCTTCGAGGGAGGGGAGTACGCTGTCAATATGCGAAACGAGGGGGAACTTAACATATATGGACGGTGATTCGCGATCCTGGTATTCAACTTCCGCCTCCGCCAAAGCGGTCCTACAGGATGGACACCAGTGAATTGGCTTCTTGCCCTTATAAACACTGCCCCTATCCACAAATTTACCGAACTCTCTGACTATCGTGCCCACGTACTTGGGATCCATTGTAAGATACGGGTAATCCCATTCACCGAATACACCCAGGCGTTTGAATTCATCTCTTTGAATATCTATGAATCTTTCCGCATACTCTCTGCACAGTGTCCTTATTTCCGGTATCGAAATGGACTGCCTTCTTTTCCCCAGTCTCTTCTCCACCTCGTGTTCAATAGGAAGACCATGACAATCCCATCCCGGCACATAATAGCTGTTAAACCCCGTCATGGTCTTTGATTTGACTATTATATCCTTCAATATCTTATTTAAGGCTGTCCCCATATGAATATGCCCGTTGGCATACGGGGGACCGTCGTGGAGGATGTACTTTTCTCTGCCCTTGGAGGCCTCTTTTATCCTTTCATAGATCCGTTTATCATCCCATTCTTTAAGGAGCTCCGGTTCTTTTCGCGAAAGGTTGGCCTTCATTGGAAATTTGGTTTTTGGTAGGTTCAGTGTATCTTTATAGTCCATCATATCCTCCAAAAGCATCGCATGAGAAGTCCATACAAAGATAAGCTAAAATAGCATAGATTGAGCAGTTGTCAAGGGGGTTTGATTGCCGACAATTCTTAAGGATAGGACGGTAAAGGAAGTTTGTAGGCGGAGGGCTATGCGTAAAGGTCGGAAAAAGGGATGGGGAGTCCCCATCCATGTGAACGGGGACTTCCCTTTTATGCGAAATATCTAGTACATACCTCCCCCAGGCATACCTCCTCCCGGCGGCATCATAGGAGGCGGACCCTCTTCTTTAGGTACGTCGGCTATCATAGCCTCTGTGGTGAGCAACAAGGCTGAAACACTTGCAGCGTTCTGGAGGGCACATCTCGCAACCTTTGTGGGATCTATTATCCCGGCTTCGATCATGTCCTCATACATGTCGGTCTGAGCGTTGAATCCAAATGCCCCGCTCCCGTTCTTCACCTTCTCTGTAACTATAGAGCCCTCCATGCCGGCATTGTTGGCTATCCACCTTATGGGCTCCTCTAAGGCACGCTTTACTATATTCACTCCAAACTTCTGATCCCCCGGCAGCTCCAACTTATCCAGAGCAGGTATAGCCCTCAAAAGGGCTACGCCTCCTCCAGGGATAATACCTTCCTCGACAGCCGCCCTCGTTGCATTCAAGGCATCCTCCACCCTGGCCTTCTTCTCTTTCATCTCTGACTCAGTGGCGGCGCCCACGTTGATAACCGCTACGCCGCCTATCAGCTTGGCCAATCTCTCTTGAAGCTTCTCTCTGTCGTAGTCGGATGTGGTCTCTTCTATTTGGGCTCTGATCGTCTTGACCCTGCCCTCCAAATCGCTTTTTTCTCCGGCCCCGTCAACTATAGTGGTATTGTCCTTGTCTATGGTAACCCTCTTGGCTGAGCCGAGATCATTCAACGTGGCGTTCTCAAGCTTTATTCCCAGATCCTCGGTGATGGCCTGGCCGCCGGTGAGTATGGCTATATCTTCCAACATGGCCTTCCGCCTGTCCCCGAAACCGGGCGCCTTCACAGCAGCACATTTCAAGGTGCCTCGAATCTTGTTCACCACCAATGTGGCCAATGCCTCCCCTTCCAGATCCTCAGATATTATCAAGAGGGGTTTTCCCATCTTAGCTATCTGCTCCAGTACGGGGAGCATGTCTTTCATATTGCTGATCTTTTGCTCATGCATAAGGATGTAAGGATCATCTAACACCACTTCCATCCTCTCCGCGTCAGTAACGAAGTATGGGGATAAGTAACCACGGTCGAACTGCATCCCTTCAACTATATCGAGGGTGGTATCCATACTCTTGGCCTCTTCAACGGTGATAACCCCCTCCTTGCCAACCTTGTTCATCGCCTCTGCTATGATATTGCCTATCGTATCGTCGTTATTGGCAGAGATGGTTCCCACCTGGGCGATCTCCTTCTGATCCTTGGTGGGCTTACTCATTGCAGCCAGCTCTTTTACCACTACGTCCACGGCCTTCTCTATTCCCCTCTTTATCTCCATGGGGTTGTTACCGGCAGCCACCAGCTTGGCTCCCTCCCGGTAAATGGCCTGGGCCAGGAGCGTAGCCGTGGTGGTCCCATCACCAGCTATATCACTTGTTTTGGAAGCGACCTCCTTTACCATCTGGGCGCCCATGTTCTCGAACTTATCCTCCAGTTCTATCTCCTTGGCAACCGTAACCCCATCCTTGGTCACTGTGGGTGAACCGAAACTCTTGTCCAAGATCACATTTCTACCCTTAGGACCGAGGGTGATCTTCACGGCATCGGCCAGGGTGTTTATACCCCTTAATGTCAAATCCCTTGCATTCTGTTCGTACTTTATCTCCTTCGCCATTTGGTAAACTCCTCCTTTGTTAGATTGTATCCATTATTCTATTATGCCCAGGATGTCGTCCTCCCGCATAATCAGAAGTTCTTCCCCGTCAATCTTTATCTCTGTTCCGGCATACTTGCCAAACAATACCTTGTCTCCTTCTTTCACGTCCAGGGGGAGCTTCTTGCCGTCCTCTAGGACTTTGCCGCTACCTGCTGCGACAATCTTGCCTTCCATGGGTTTCTCTTTTGCGGAATCAGGGATTATAATCCCCCCTTTGGTTGTCTCTTCCTCCTCAATACGCTTCACGATCAGCCGATCTTGTAAAGGTCTAATCTTCATAGCCATTAAATCTCCTTTCTTCTATTGAGTTATAAATTTACCCTCCTCGATACCTCGAAATTCTTCTCGGAATAACAGACTATCCGTTCTCACCTCCTTGTGCATGCTTAGCGCTCATTTCCTCAGAAGC
>JAUXHQ010000233.1 GCA_030621455.1 Deltaproteobacteria bacterium | reverse complement strand
GTCATTATCCTCGATTATGGCAAATGAATGCTTTGGATCTCCCGTTATAGTGCCTTTTAGTTCAAGCTTTAGATCTGTTGCCGGCCTTTGCTCTTCTATAGTAGATAAATCTTTTCTTGGTCCCCCATTGCTTGCCCTGGCCGACGGGTTAAATATATTCTTTCTGCCAACGACCGAATAATATTCCAGGGAGTGTTTTTCTACGTTAGCCGGCTTCTTGAGGTTACTTACAATTTTTGTCCTCGGGGGCACCTCCAGAAGGGAGGAAAGTATTGTCAGGAAGATGGTCGAGAGTGCCCAGACCATCAGACCGACTATGGCAAGGTTAATGAAGAGGGAAAACCTTTTCAGGATCATCAATAACCCGGCACTCGCACTCTGCATGGCCATTAGTTGCATTTTTTAAACACCTTTGGTCTTGATCGTTTCAGTTGTTCTGTCGTGTCACAGAGATCTCATTCTTTGATTTATTTCCAGCTTTTCCAGGGACAGCGTTACTATATCCTCTGTCTTGTCTTTCTTCCTCATGTACCCTTGAAAGAATTCCTTGACCTCTGCTTCTCTCCCTATGCCGCAAATTGGAACGATTCCTCCGATGACCCTCTCGTAATGGGCCGGGTGCAACCTTTCAAGTTGAGTCAGGTTGGACAGATACCAGTTCCACATGTGGGGAATGGCGTAAGGGTTGGCCGCCATAGAAGATATCGGGATGAACTTGTTCCTGTCCGGTACCTCCCCCAATACATATAGCTGGGCTTTCTCGATCAGTCTTTTATCTTTGAAACTCCCCAACGCCGACAATATATTCACCCTCTCATGTTCACTTTCGGTTGAATCAATCCTTTTCTTGAACCATCCCAGGGCCTCATCATTCCCGATTAAGGCTCCGACTTGCATGACGCTCTTCATTATATCCGGGTGGATTAATTTTCCCTTCATCAGTGAAGAGAACTTGGCAAAGGAAAAATCCACTGCTTCTCTAGAACCATATACTGCAGCGTGCCATACAATTTGGTCTCTAAGTATTGATATGGTCTGTCTTTCGCCTGATTTTGGTTCATAACCGATATTTGAAAGCACACCGCCGAGGAATGATTTGCCAAAAGCTGCAATCCTGTCTCTTTTGGTCCCTTCCATGACAAGGTATGCTTGGAATAGATTATTCGCGATACTTGTGAGAGGGAGGAACGCATCTTCATCTTTATAGCCGGAAAGAAATTCCAGGTACTCATCAATGGAGACATCTCCGCGTGTCGCTAATGCATAGAAATCATTTTGAAGCCCCCACCTGTCCTGTGGAGGCAATACTTTACTCAGCGCCAGGTTACGAAGTTCATTCAGGTTGCTTCTTTCATTATACTTAACCCTGTAAAACCCAGCCTGTCCATAATTTACTTTGTACGCAACTATATCACCACCAGTATCGACACTCGTATCCCTGCTTTCCATAAGGGTTGTAATAACTCTTGAATCACCGTTATCACAGAAGACTCCAACACTAATCGGAACCAGCCATTCCTGGTCTGATTCAATCGGCAGGTAGGTAAACCTTTTCTGTGTGAGGATGAGCTTATCTCCGTCCTTTTCCACTTCAATCATGGGAAATCCGGGCTGTTCAACCCAACTCTTCATCATCCTGGTCACTGGTTTCTCTGAGCTTTCCTCAAGGGCCTCCCATAGATGATGACTCGACGCACAACCGTATTCATGTTTCTTCAGATAGTGCCTGAGTCCGGTCTTGAAACTATCCCCGCCTATATATCCCTCTATAAGCCTCAAGATGCTTCCACCTTTATTGTATATGATGGGAGCGGTGCTCGCATTAATAACTACATGTTCTCCTCCGGGGATTTCTATTGGAACTGTTTCGCGTAGAGCATCTCTTCTAAGGGCCTCATCGGTTTGACCGTGTAAGAACTTATCCCACGTGTCCCATTCCGGATGGTAGTGCCCCACAACTCCATAACCGAAATATGTTGCAAAGCTCTCATTGAGCCAGAGATACTTCCAATCTGAAGGGCTTACTAAATTTCCAAACCATTGATGTGCCATCTCGTGGGCAATTACTTCGCATATCCGCTCCTGACCTGCCATCGATGTAATGTTAGGATAATAGAGAAGCAGATTTTCTCTGAATGTGATCGCCCCCCAATTCTCCATTGCCCCTGCAGCGAAATCCGGGACCGCGATTAGATCGATCTTTGGAAGTGGGTATTTTAAACCGTAGTAGTCTTCACAGAATTCTAGAGATTTTCTGCCAAAATCCAACCCAAACTCAGCGTACTTTGTCATCCCCGGCATCGTTGCCGCCCGGACCAATACATCCCCTCTGTCTTCGATAAACTGAAATTCACCGACTCCGAAGAAAAGCAAATATGTGGACATCTTCGGTGTTTGTTGGAATTTTATTAACCTTCTTCCGTCACTTAAGTGTTTCTCTTCGGTTATTGGCCCATTCGATATAGCCACCATCCCTTCATCAACTGCGATTTCTACGTCAAAGGTTGCTTTCTTCACCGGATGGTCAAAACACGGAAAGGCTCTCCGGGCATCACTCTCCTGGAACTGTGTAACAGCCGCGTACTTCTCGGTCCCTTCACTGGTATACTTACTCTTGTAAAAGCCGGCCATCCTGTCATTGAGTTCACCCATATAATCGATCTTCAAATTGACCATTCCTGCGATCTCTTTAGGAAGAGTTACTTTCAACTCTTCTTTCTCCGGATCCACAGAATAGGGGCAATCCACAAACTCACCATCCATCTTGGCTTTACACCCCCAGAATGCCAACCCCAATGTATTCAATACGATTTCATTTACAGGTCCGGAGGCTTCGATGGAGATTTCAGTACTTCCTGAGAACCTGAAACTCTTTAAGTCCGGTTCCAAGTGGATCTTGTAGTTTAGCGGATTTACATCATTCATCTTTTCTCCAAAGGATATTCCGTCTTTTCATGACAAGCTCCTCTATTCGAAACCACACCAGGTTGTGATGTTTTTCACAGGTTCTCTCGTGGTCTCCACCTTGTTGGCCGGGAAATCCGAATTGGGGTAGCCTATTGCTATAGCTATCGTTATCTTTTTAGATTCGGGTATACTTACAAACTTCCTCAATACATCGGGGTACATTACTCCCTGATCCTCTATGCAGGTGCCCAGACCATGGCTCAATGCAGCAAGGCAAATGTTCTGCATCACAGCGCCCATATCGAGTAATGGGCCTGCTTCAGAGAGAGATCTGTCTGTCAAGAGAATAATAGC
The DNA here is from genome assembly GCA_030621455.1 of Deltaproteobacteria bacterium. Classification (GTDB taxonomy): domain Bacteria; phylum Desulfobacterota; class UBA8473; order UBA8473; family UBA8473; genus JAUXHQ01. The sequence goes on along the minus strand of JAUXHQ010000233.1, from coordinate 450 downwards.
TGCCGGAGCATCGAAGTAACGAAAGCCCCGCTCCATCCATTGCGCTCTTTTATCTTTATCCTCTCTCTTTATGTCCATGAGCTGGAAAAGCTGTTTGGCGAGCCCCACCTGACGCTGTCGGTAGACACTATCCGAGGGCCATCCCACAATTGAATGTTCAGGACGGGGAGACTCTCCGGCATTGAGCATTTCAACATTAACCCGTCTGACATCCTCAAGAACATTTCCGGTGAGTACGATAAATTCCCATGGCTGGGTATTCATTGCCGATGGGGCGCGGGTGGCAGCTTCAAGGATCTCTGTAATCATCTCTTTAGAAACCGGATCGGGTTTGAAGTTTCTGATGCTCTTTCGCAGGTTTATGGCTTCAAAAATATCCATGAATATGCTCCTTTCTATAAATATGGTTAAAGTTCTTGCAGGTTAAGACTTGCCATTGTGAGGGTTGAG
>JAUXHQ010000132.1 GCA_030621455.1 Deltaproteobacteria bacterium | reverse complement strand
AGCGCAAAACCGCAGGAATAGTCTGACCTATTTCGAGGATTTTGTGCTTGAAGATCGGGCAAAGATGGCCTGAAGATGAGATGCACAAATGGGGAAGTTATTTTGGCCTCGTCCCTTAGCGCTTATGGTGATTATTCCCCGTTCCATGACCTGCTATTCCGTGGGAAGGAGTCGCTTATAGGTGGCGAATCTTTCCATCTGGTTGCGGTAGTATTTGCGATTGGCCGGATCTCTAGCCATTGCCTGTCTTTCTGTCATTACGGCAATTTCATTAAAACCATTCATCCAATAAGCTGTTGCCAGGGTGTCAAGTATATGGCCGAGGGATCTCAACTTGACTGCCCGTTTTGCAAGGGACAGCGCCCTCACCGGGTCAAGGAATTCTTTTCCTTCGGCGGTCAGTAGGAGCCAGGCTAAATTGTTCAAAACTTCAGAGTTGTCGGGCTCCAGTCCCAGGGCGGTTTCGTAGGAGGCAATCGCCTGCGGATACAATTTTTTTTCGTATTGCAAGTCCCCCATCAGTTGATGCCAAAGATGGTTTTGCGGGTCCTCTTTAATTTTGTGTTTTATCACCGCCGCAGTAAATTTTTCTGTGGCGGCTCCTTCTAGTAGATTCGTCGGCATCTTCCAGAGGAGAAAACCGGTGACGGCTACGGTTAATAGATAAAGTGACAGCATGCTGTAAACCTTGCGGTTGTGTTTCCTGATGAGTGATGGATACTCCTGGCATTTTTGCAGGAAGTCCACACGCTGACCAATGCTGAAGTGATGCCAGCTCGGCAGGTCGCGAATATTGCCGTTCAACCAGGCGATCTTTTCCAAGACGCTAATGAGCGGTCTACTGTCGGGCATCGTCTCAAATACATGGAGATCTGCCTGCCTTTCAAAGTTTCTCATGAAAAAACCCAAGACATACCGGAAGTAGACGATCATGAGCACAAACATGGGGATGGTGGTCATAAAGGCCAAAGCAGAAGCCGGTTCTTTGTTGGTAAAGAGGCTCATTTTATAAAAGAAATCGGAGTTGAGTAGGACATAGAGGAAAGGAGAGGCGCTAACCTGGGCCAGCAATCCGAAGCCGACAAAGAAGAGGAAATAAAGTTGGAGGTGGTGTTTCTTTACATGGCCTATTTCGTGGGCCATTACCGCCTCGATTTCTTCAGGGGTCATGGCATTGAGCATGGCAGGGGTGATCAGCAAATAGCGAAATCTCTTGACGAGCCCCATAACGCCGGCCGTCAACATTTGCCCCTCAAACAAAGGCCAGCTCATGATCTCGGCATACTCAAGGCGCTCTTTCCGGCAGAATTTTTCTATCCGGGTTCTGATATCGCCGGCCGGCAGTGGGGAGCAATTCCAGAGCCGGATAATAATAGCCGGAAAAGTCAGGACGAGAATCAGAACGAAGAAGACGAAAAATAGCGGTTCTCCCCATGGGGAGGCCATGAAGTCTTTAAGCCATGGGATGGGGGACAACTCCAGGAGGTTGGCAAGCAGAGATAAGAAGAGCCATGGCAAAATGATCGGAAGGTTGATTTTGACGTTGTTAAGAAGAAAAGATCGCCGATTGTACATCCTGCCGAAAACAGCATGGTAGCTTTTTCTGGCATGACTCCACATGATTGCCAGGTACCCGAAAAAGAGCGAGAGACCACCAAAGTTGACCAGTACAGGAAGTTTGGACGTCAAGGGGAGTTGGGACATGTAATATTTGAAATCGAGCAGACAGACATCAGTAGCTATCAAGATGATCGCCATGATGGAGAGTTTTTGTTCTGCGGCAAAATATTGAGAAGCAAGTTGTATGCGGTCTCGTCCGTGGATACGGTGGACGAGTTGCTGGTAGAGTAATCCTTTCACCAGAAAAATCAAGACTGCCAAAGGCGGCGGGATTTGTGGGGAATCCGGTACGCTGCTTGTGGAGAGTATGAGGATGACGACGAGTAGATAAATGAGGTTATTATATATCAAGATCCGAATCCAAGGTCGAAATATTGCGACCTGTTCAACAACTCAGTCGGCCTATTTAGTGTCCATCCATAAATGGTCTTTTTGCACAATATCTGCGTTATGCTCAAAAAATAATCCTCGGAATATTAAACATATGCCTGCGGTTATTTTTTCCCCATGCCTTGATCTTGAATAAAAATCCTCATTTCTGGATGAACACTATTTGGGCGGTCTGATAACGGCCAGGGAATGCCGGTCGAGGTCAATGTATTTTCTTGCCACATCTAGAACGTGATCAGAGGTTACGCCGGATATCCGCTTGGGATACTCCGTGAAATGAGAAAACCCCAAACCATATATCTCGGATAGCGCCATGGTAGCCGCCTTTGCAGAGTTCGTCTGTAAACCGATCTCGAAATTACCCATCAGGTATCTCTTCGCTCGTTCCAATTCATCGGGGTGTACTTTTCCCTCTCTTACCCTTTGCAACTCATTCTTAATACCTTCAGTGGCCATCTCCAACTTTTCGGGACTCGTACCGATATAGACCCCTATAAAACCAGGGTCTATCCCCTGACGGAAGAAGGCTGCGACTGAATATGCCAGACCAAGCTTATCCCTCAACTCCATAAAGAGTCTACCCCCCTGTCCTGATAAGACTGCGTTGAGAACATCGAGAGGATATCTGTCCGGGCTGTATATGGTGGTTCCTAAGAATCCAAGGATTAGATGGGCCTGTTTTTTCCCCCTGTATATCTCCACATTCTTTATCGTCTCCGGGGTAAGCTCCACAGGAACCTCCGGGATATTAAAGTCACTGGCGGTAAAATCCTCAAAGAGCTCCCTCACCTTTTCCTCCACGTGATCTACGCTGACATCACCCACTATACTGAGAACCATGTTCGTGGGGGTTGCATAGAGTCTGTAATAATTCCTCAAATCATCCTGAGCCATATTGAGGATCGATTCCCTGGTGCCCAGCATATTCATCCCATAGGGGTGACAATCATAGAGAGTATCTGTAAAAATATCGAATGCATAAGAAGCCAGATTATCTTCTTGCTGTCGCAAGGCCGCAAGTATGTCCGCTCTCCTTTTTTCCAGTTCTACCGAATCAAACGTGGGGTCGATGATGGTATCCACGAAGAGTCCCAGCCCCCTGTCAAAGAATCTGCTCAAGATTTCGCAATATAGGCCGAAACTGTCCCTACCTGAAAACCCCTGGATACACCCTGCCATGGATTCGATGGTTCGGGCTACTTCAAGGGCATTTAGGCCCTTCGCACCCTTGGTGAGCATCGATGCCATAAAGTTATTGACCCCGTTTGATTTCTTCTCTTCAAATCTCAGTCCCCCCAAGAAGGCGGCCTTCATTGTAACAAGAGGAGCAGAATGATCTTCCTTGATTAACAGGGTCATTCCATTTTCCAGGACTATCTTCTTGGGTTCTTCTCCCCCTTTCTTATGGGACCTTGAATATTGGCATCTTAACCTCTTTTCCTCTCGTGAGGCAATCTCTTTTATCGTATCTTCATCGATAGCATCGCCGCTCTTATGGGACAGCATGAAGACAACCGTCAAGTTCTTGTTGTTCAGATGCTTTTTTGCAACCCTCATGATGTCCTGGCTTTTCACCCTGGATATACGCTTAATATAATCCTTTTCAAAACCGACGTTACCAACCACCACCTCAAAGCTTCCTAACTGTCTGGCCTGTCCGCCTATGGTTTCTTTGCCGTATATAAACTCACTTTCAATATTCAGCTTTGCCTTTTCCAGCTCATCCTCGCTTACCTTCTCGTGTTTTAGCCTGTATATTTCTTCCAGTATGGCTGCCAGGGCGTCCTTTGAGTTTTCTTTGTCCATCATGCCGGCTACAGCGAGGAGTCCCCGTTCAGTCGGGACAAAAACAGAAGAACCTATGGAATGAACCAAGCTTTTGTGGTCTTTTACTTTTCTGAAGAGTCGTGAAGACTCACCGTTACCCAGTATGAAGGAAAGGATGTCCAAAGCGCATGAATCTCGATGGTCGATACCAGGTATATGGAACGCCATGCTCATATAGCCTTCCATTACTTCCCTTATCATAACATTACTCTTTATCGCCTCTTGACGCGGTTCAAGCGGTTTTTTGGCCCTCTCATGGTTGGTTTCATCTTCTGAACTGAAACCTTTGAAGGCCCTTTCCACCTTTGCCCTGGCGATACCGGTGTCCACGTCCCCCACCACCACCAGCGTGATATTGCTTGGGGTATACTTCATTCTATAGAAATCGAGGAGGTCATCTCTGCTTAGACATCTTACCGTATCTTCAAACCCGATTATCGGCCGTCTGTAAGGATGTAATTCATAACATGTGGAGAAAAGGACCTGGGTCAACTTCGCCATAGGGTTGTCCTCTTCCCGCTTAATCTCTTCCAATATTACTTCCTTTTCATTTTCCAACTCCCCGGGATCAAAGGAAGGCCGGGTCACAATGTCGGAGAGTACGTCAAGCCCCAATTCGAAGAATCTACTCGCTACTGTTACAAGGTAGACGGTCTGGTTATGTGACGTGTACGCATTGATCTCCCCACCGGACGACTCTATTTCATAGGCAATCTCGCCTACTTTTCTCTTGTCTGTACCCTTAAAGACCATGTGTTCTACTAAATGGCAGATACCTGCCTTCTTATCGGTTTCATCAGCACTGCCGGCCTTTACCCAGACCTGAAGGGCGACCACGGGGGCCGAGTGGTTTTCCTGCAGGATGACGGTCATCCCGTTTTCCAATTTGAATCTCTGATAATCTTTCACTTCCTATAACCTCAGCACCCTTCTGGCATTCTCACCGTATATCTTTTCCATATCCCCCTTTGACAGGCCTGAATTCTCTATCTGTTTGAGATACCTCCTCTGGTCTATCAAAGGATAATCGGTACCGAAGAGGATTTTGTCGGCGCCGATTATTTGTACCGCAGATGGATATACATTTGCTGAGTACAAGAAGATGGACGCCGCAGTGTCATAATATACCCTTTCACAGGCCCTGGCTACCTCCGGCATCAATTCATAAAAGAGGAGCCCGCCCCCCCAGTGCGCCATAATGATGTCCACGTCCGGCCAGGAAAGTATAAAATTGTAGTATTGTCTGAGTACTGTTTTGGCCTTTCCCACGTAGTAATGGCCCACAGTCTCATTGGCGTGGACCATGATGGGGATATTGAGGCTTTTTGATGCTTCGACAACTGGCGCCATGACTTTTTCATCATCTATATCTACGCCATGAGCCTCTGTAACGATCTCTCCAACTCCTTTCGCGCCCAGGCCGACACATCGCTCAATCTCTTTGACAGTGTCGCCACTGTCGTTCAACCGGATAGAGACAAAACCGATCAGTCTATCGGGATATCTTTTTATACTCTCCAGAATATAGTCATTGCCATCCCTGCAGAGTCCCTGGTCTGACCATGCAAAACCGCATACCACGCTCTTGTCTACCCCCGACTCGTCCATGGCTGCTATGAGTTCTTCAACACCTATCATCGCTACTTTCTTTGATTCACCGAGCGTTTTGGACCACTCACTGCCGAATAACAAGCGAAAGAGAGGGTCTCTCTTTCTGTACTTGGACACGTTTTTCCTCACCTCTTCAGGGAATACATGGGTGTGAACGTCTACTATCATACCCCTCCCGCACCTCTCCCCTCTTCATACCGGGCCAGAATAAATATCAGGTCTGCTGATCTATTCAGGTAAGCAAGGATCTTATCATTGGGCAAAAGGCTATCTTCCTTTAACCCGGCAGCCCTTCTCTCTCCCCTTCTAATTATTGTCCTGGCCATACCGAGAGACGCCGAGGCCATAGACCCACCCGGTATGATGAAACTCTTGGGCAACTCAACCTTGCCTTCCAGCTCTTCGATAAGGTCCTGCAACTCCCGGATGTCC
>JAUXHQ010000079.1 GCA_030621455.1 Deltaproteobacteria bacterium | reverse complement strand
CTTCATTTGCCGGTTTACATTTCTTATAGCCTTCGAGAGAAGTTAGTTCTAATTTCATCTAAGGGTATATTCAGGATACCAGGCCAAGGTCAATGAGCTCCATCCGGTTATTTGCTTCTGGATGTTTAAAAGAAGGTCCTTCGGTCAGGACCACCAATTTTCCTTCCAGACCGTGCTTCTGCATCCATTCTCGAACGAAGGTATTCCAGTCATCCGGGTGATCCGGCTCATACGTTGGATATACTCCGTAGGAAAATTGGAGTCTTTGACACGTACTTTCTTCTGAGCTTACCGCAATTATCCATACTGGAAGTCTAAAGCGCGTTATGCTTCTTGCGGATGCACCGCTTCGTGTAGGGGCAAATACGGCTGCCACTGAGACACGTTCCAAGGTAGCCTCTACACTTGAGGCAATCAGGTCAGTGAGACTGACATTGCTGATGCGGTCGACTGTTTTTAAGACATCTCTTACTCCGAAGCTGGAACGGTGCGGTTCAATTGCCACTGCAATTTTGGCGAGCATGTTAACGGCTTCCACCGGATATTTCCCCATTGCTGACTCACCTGATAGCATAACACAGTCCGTGCCGTCAAGGATTGCGTTGGCAACGTCCGTAGCTTCCGCCCTGGTAGGACGCCGGTTATCGGTCATGGATTCCAGCATTTGCGTGGCAGTAATCACAGGTTTGCCCTTGAGGTTTGCCATATGCATCAGGTGCTTTTGAGCGACGGCAATACTCTCTATAGGGATTTCAACCCCGAGGTCGCCACGGGCGATCATGATGCCGTCCGCGGCTTCGAGAATACCATCGAGGTTATCGCGTGCCCCGGACCGTTCGATCTTGGCAATGATAAACGGATGGTGGTCTAAGGCCTCAGCCGCGTTTCGGACAGCCTCAATATCCTCCGCCCTCTCCACAAAAGACTGACTTACAGCATCCACGCCCTGTTCCAGGGCGAATTTCAGACATTCGTGATCGTGTTCGGTGAACGCGCTTATGCCGAGGTCAATGCCCGGTAAGTTTAGACCCTTACGGGAACGGAGTTCCCCTCCCACCTGAACCTCGCAAACGACTTCATTTCCCACCACCTTCGTGACCTGGATCTCAATGTAGCCGTCGTTAAGGTACAAAATGTCTCCCGGCTTTACAGCGTGCGGCAAGCCGGTAAAGCTTACCGAGACACGCTCTCTGTCACCAACGATGTTTTCCGTGGTCAGCGTGAATGGATTTCCAGGCTTTAAATTGATCGGCTCCTGGGCTAATTGGCCGATGCGCATCTTTGGTCCCGGAAGATCGGCCATGATGGCCACGCGTTTCCCCGTTGAGCGCGCAGCACTACGGATATTTTCCATCACCTTCCTGTGACTCTCGAAATCACCATGCGAGAAATTTATTCGCGCAACGTTCATACCGACTCGGATCATCTGTGAGATGATCTCTTCAGACTCGGACGCCGGACCGATGGTGCAGACGATTTTAGTTTTGTTCTCTGGAAGTGTCACGGTTCCCCCTCCCATAGAGTAACGAAGAGTTGGTGTTCATCCTTTCCGGTACTGAAGGGCATCCTTCATTTCTCGGTTTACACTTTTTAAAGATGCTTTCGCTAATGGACAAATTCTGAGCTGATGATAAATGCCCATCACAAGGCCTTAACACTGACACCTGACACTGAAAAGTCATATGTGGGATAGTTCAAGCGTCAAACAGCGCGGTGCCGGTCCCTCTCAGATCCTCCACGGCTTGTTTCACTCGCTCCGCCATAGACTCTTCCGCCAGTTTCATGTAAACACGGGGATCGTATTTCTTCTTGTCGCCCACTTCTCCGTCTACTTTGATCACACCGTGGTAGTTTCTGAACATGTGATCTGCGATTGGACGGGTAAAAGCATATTGGGTATCCGTGTCTATATTCATCTTCACAACACCGTAGTCAACCGCCTCTCGAATCTCATCCAACGATGAGCCCGACCCACCGTGGAATACGAGATAGAAAAGACCTTCCTTACCGTAGGCCTTTTCCAAAGCCCGCTGGCCGTCCTTCAAGATTAATGGCTTGAGTTTGACATGACCGGGCTTGTAAACTCCGTGGACATTCCCAAACGTTGCAGCCACAAGGTATCGCGCACCTTTCACTTCATTGAGACTCCGAGCAGCCTTAAGCATATCTTCAGGTGTTGTATAAAGCTTTGATGCAGGGGTTCCCTCCGCTTCAACGCCATCCTCTTCACCCCCCACGACCCCAACCTCAATCTCAAGAAGAAGCTCACTCTTGTGACAGCGCTCCAGGAGAGGACGTGCTATGTCCAGGTTCCCCTTCAAAGGCAGTTCGCTTCCATCGAACATATGGCTGCTGAAGAGGTTTGGCAAACCCGCACGTCGACGCTTCTCTGTCTCTTCAATAAGAGGTATGACAAAGCTCTCAAGTTTGTTTGCCTGGCAATGGTCGGTATGCAGGGCAACGTAGACATTGTAACGATCCGCGACCCGATGCACGTGCTCGGCGATAGAAACTGCCCCCAAAGCCATATCGTTCACAGAAGAACCCGATGCAAAGGCGCCACCGCCGGTTGAGACCTGAATAATGCCATCACACCGGCTCTCGGAAAGACCCTTTAGGACTGCATTGGCCGCGGTCATAGAAGTAACATTGAAGGCCGGGTAAGCAAACTTGTTTTCCCGAGCCCTATCGAGCATCTTACAATATGTTTCATAATTAGCAACTGGCATGGTGACTTTTTCTCCTTTCCATTTTATACAGCAAAATATCTTGTTTGTATAGCGGCCAAATTCTGAACACACCCCTTTTTGGCATCCTTCATAATATACAAAAGTAGTTTACAAATTACTTGTATCGCTTCAGGTTTCAGTGTTAAGACCTTGTGTTTCTCTTTCCTGAAACCTGACGCCAAAAGCCATTGTGATGGGCAATTTTCATCAGCCCGGAATTTGTCTATCAGCGTCCGCATCCTTGAAAAGTATAAACCGGTAAATGAAGGATGCCGACTTTTTAATGAAATAGTTACAATACTCCGTCAGCTCTTTATGAAACAAGCTTTGCAATTATTGTGCCGAATGGTATTGGTTCAGAAATTAAATTTCACAAGACCAGAGGGAGGAATAAATTCCTTCATACCATTATCCTCCGGCACGACTTGACCATATGTTATCTAATGTGATATGTAAGTATGCATATCCTTTGGTCTTTGGCGTGGCAGGGAGGGCATAGGAAGGAAAAAAACCGTATGGTTTCTGACGGGCGATCGGTTGAAGAGGTGGAGACTACTTTTAGCCTGTTATAAAGGGTTCCGAAATCTATTATTTATTTACCTGCTTAGGGGCGGGGCAGCCATTCACAATTCAAATCAATCGAGGACAAAAATGAACAGACGAACTTTAAGATTGCCGTACACATTGTTTTGGATGATCATATTATCGATGGGAATGCCTCTTCTACCTGGCAACTATAATGGGTATTGCTTCATCACTTCACATGTGGCGTATGCCATTACCGAGGATGAAGAGAACAACATTGCTATTTACAGCAAATACGGCCCAGGGGTTGTAAATATAATCAGCACTGCTATTACATGGGACTTCTTTCTCAATCCAATCCCAAAAGAAGGTAGCGGTTCCGGGTCTGTTATCAACAAGGATGGATATATATTGACCAATTATCATGTGATCAGGGGTGCCGAGACATTGGAAGTTACAATGAATGATGGGAGTAAGTGGCCCGCAAAGCTGGTGGGGTCAGATCCTAATACCGATCTGGCTGTTATTAAGATAGACCCGCCCCAAGACCTGTTGAGCGTCATACCCATGGGAGATTCAGACGGGCTGAGAGTTGGCCAGAAGGTCCTGGCTATTGGGAATCCGTTTGGCCTTGACAGGAGCTTAACTACCGGGATCATAAGCTCCCTGGGTCGCAAACTGAGAACGGAAGAGGGGCTTATTATCGATAATGTGATCCAGACAGATGCAGCCGTAAATCCCGGGAATTCCGGGGGACCATTGCTGGCCTCCAATGGAGAGATGATAGGCATTAATACCGCTATCTTCAGCCCAACAGGTGGAAATATAGGTATCGGGTTTGCCATTCCTGTGAATACCGCCAAATCAGTGGTAAAAGAACTTATTGCGAAAGGGTACGTTGCTCATGCCTGGATAGGGGTTACGATACAGAACATGGTGCCGGAATTCGCAGAGATACTGGGTTTGAAAGCAGAGAGAGGCGCCATGATCATTGACGTTGTAGCTGGGGGGCCTGCGTACAAAGCAGGACTCATCGGTGGCTCTCGAAGGGTTCAGATCGGCAATTACATCCTTATTGTCGGGGGAGACCTGATAACAGGGGTGGATGGATTGGCGGTCAACACAACAGATGATCTCATGAAATATCTCGATAGATTGACCCCTGGAAGGAAAATTAAACTTACGATCATGAGGGGTGATCAAGAGAAGACTGTCACCTTGACCCTTGCGGCACAACCTTGATTTGACCGGTTTCCATCCAGAAATGGTCCTTTTTTTAGAACGGCGCTCCCGGTCCATGATTTGTGGCAACGGATGTGAGCACCCGGCAACCGGAAATACATCAAAGCTAAAACTATCTCAATACGTCACCACGGACGAAGGAACCGTCCAGTACATGAGATTTTCAGTTAATTTTCTTCTGATGGAGGGAATATGATCCGATTCAGCGATGAGCAAATAATGGTCCGGGATATGGTCTCGAAGTTGGCAAAGGAAAAAGTGCGACCCATAGCAATAGAAGCAGACAGGAAACACGACTTCAATCCGGAGTTGTTGAAGATTCTCCATGAAAACGGTCTCTTGGGTCTCCTTCTTCCCATCGAGTTGGGAGGAGGCAATGCGGATTTGACCACGTGTTGCCTGACTGTTGAAGAGTTGTCGAGCGTAGATGGATCCGTAGGCATCAGCTATGCTACACATACCACAGGGCTATTCTTTGTTGTGGATTGGACAACGGATACGCAAAAGAAGGAATACTACGAAAAGGTCTCCCGTGACGGTGCATACTTCGGTGTGGCGCTTACGGAACCAAATGCAGGTTCTGATGCAGCGTCGATCAAAACTAGGGCCGTGCGTTCAGGGGATCAATACCTCATCAGTGGGAACAAGGTGATGATCACCAATGCCGGCGTGGCGGATGTTTTTATGGTTTTTGCTGTTACAGGACCAGGTGAGCGGGATAAGGGTATTAGCGCATTTATTGTTGATCGGGATGTGCCGGGCCTCAGTTTCGGCAAGGAAGAGGAAAAGATGGCAATGGCCGGTTCTTCGACGAGAGAACTCATCTTTGACAACGCCGAAGTCCCGGCAAAGAACCTTCTTCATGCTGAGGGTAAAGGCTTTGAGATTGTTATGAGTGAATTCATGAAGAGTCGAATGCTCGTTGCCTCTATGGCGTTGGGTATTGCCAGAGGAGCCTTCGAAGAAGCGGTGAGATATGCCAAGGAAAGGACACAGTTTGGGAAAAGTATATCCGAGTTCCAGGGGGTTCAATTCATGATTGCGGATATGGCGATGAATATCGAGCTGACGCGGAGGATGATTTATACCACAAGTGAATATATCGGTCATGAGAGAGTGGGTAAAGAGGTCGCCCCCTACGCTGCGATGTCAAAGTGTTTTGCTTCTGACATGGCCATGAAGGTCACCACAGATGCCGTGCAGATCCTCGGCGGTTACGGCATAATGAAGGAGTACCCTGTGGAAAGGATGATGAGAGATGCAAAGGTGACTCAGATAATTGAGGGGACAAATCAGGTACAGCGCATAATAATTGCGCGCGATGCATTAAGGAGGTAAGAAGGGCATCCTTTAAAAGTGTGAACCGAGAAATGAAGCATGCTGCAAGGGGCTTTTATCATTTATTTTCTGAGAAGATATCCGCTGAGAAGACATAGATGGACGCATCCTTATCTTTCCATGCATTCCTTGGCAATCCTGCCTTATGACAGGTTTGTTCCAGGAAGGTTGTCCTGTTCCATCTTTGCTCTGTAGCCACCTGAGGAAGGAGAAGCCCGGAGTGGTACCCCTTCTTTATATATATTCCATGCTTTCCCACCTCAATCTCTTCAACACGATCTATCTTCCTCAGAGGGGTGAGTGCTGAGATCTCAATATCTATGTTCTGAAGTTCTTTTTCTGTAACAGGGGTAAACCTGGGGTCCTCGAAAGCAGCGGCGGCAGCCATTTCTTCAATGGTTATATGGAGAGGCCTGTTCCCGTGGATATTTCCTATGCAACCTCTTAACGCATCTTGTTTGTGTAGGGTTACAAAAGCACCCCGCTTTTCACTCAATATATCTGACCTTATATTAAATTTGGGAACCTCTTGATGTTTTGCCGTGCACTCGATAACGGTCCTGGCGATCCGGAGGAGGGTCTTCTTCTCCTCTTCATCAAGTCCCAGGTCTACCCCTACCCGTTCCCTATCTATCTTATCCCTGGTTTTACCTGGGTTCTTATACACAGCAGCCGCTGCGTAACCCACTACCCGATTTCTGTCGCCGGTCACATCACCTGAATTAGCATATTTGAGCACCTTAGCCTTATTGGCACCCAGCTTCTTTGCAATCAACAAGACCGTGATTATTGGACCGCCTCCACAGGCCTCACACTTCCGTTTTTCCAGGTCCACGGCAAGTCCTTTGGGGTCAAACCCGTTAATATGATCAAGGACGATCCTATCCAGGCTGACCGCCCTATCATAATTATGAAAATGGGAAAGGTCCGAGCTGGCAATAATGAGCGCCTTTTCATCCCCTATAGCCTTCACTATGGCATCACTCAAGGCCTTACACGTATCAAAATCCTGACTGCCCATTACGATGGGCACCAATTCAAATTCTTCCAATACAATCTGTAAGAAAGGTACTTGAACCTCCAGAGAATGCTCCTCGGTGTGGGCTTTCGCGTGGTAGTCAACAATCCTCGTTTGAGCAATAATCCTATTGCAAAGGTCGACATCGATGGGAACCACTCCGAGAGGTGTCTTGTAGCCTCTTTTGTTATACACGGAAGCCCCATCAAAATAGGCCCTGTGACTGGGCGCAATAACGATGACCTTATGAAAATCCGACCCCTCAAGCAATTTATAGGAAAAAGCTGCAACTTGTCCCGAGTACATATACCCGGCATGGGGAGAGATGAGTGCGACGACATCTCCTTCAATCCCTTTTTGGTCTACACTATCCAGGAAACCCCTTATCTGTCTCTCTAAGACTCTGGCCTCGGAGGGATAGAATGCCCCAGCCACGGCAGGTTCCCTTACTTCTGATTTCTCCCTGTATACTTTAGACAATTGTTCCACCCCCTTCCCTGCCTCGGTCCTTTCTCAAAAATTGTGACCTGTGCAGTTACACAAACCTAGTGTCTTGAAGTGTCTCCGATGGTTCAGTTAACAAGTATTGCGTTAAGCGCGGCTGCTTGTTTTGTTTGCTTGTTATACGTAAGGACCTGGCCAACATCCAAATATACATAAGAGACGTATAAACCCACTACACATACAACCTTATGCCAGATTGTAGTTCATAACAAGCAAACGAAATAAGTAGCCGGCAAGCGGCACACCTGACCAACTGCACAGGTCGAATAATTGAGAAGGTATAGATTCATCA
>JAUXHQ010000214.1 GCA_030621455.1 Deltaproteobacteria bacterium | reverse complement strand
GAAGGGGATGAAGGAACGCCCCCGGCAATTAAAAAATACCTTCAAAAGTCTGGTGTAAAGGTCGTTGATTTCTCCCTTGCAGGAAAGAAGAAAGAAAGAAACGATCAAGAGGAGGGGGTGACAGGTGCGGGAGAAGCGGTTGATACACTCGATTCGTCAACCAACAAGCAATTGGTCTCCGCCCTCTTGACCTTGATAAACCAGCCGTTCACGGAAAACGCAAAGTTGTCTCTCTCGAAAACAAGCGGCGCTGCTTTTCAGATGGGGATTACAGCGGACATATACCTCAGTAAGGGCGGCAACGATTTCATTATCACCCTTAAAGACCTCCCCGACGACATGGTGGACATGCTCACCGAGAACGCATTCCATGTCTTGGAAACAAGGAAAGATGAACCCTCTAAATCGGTGATCTCAAAGGTATTGACTTTCTTGGGCATGGAGTTCTCTTCTTCTACATTTGATTTTGATACCGTCCAAAAAGGCGATCCACACAACATTACGGTCTCAATCCCGGGTTTTATGCTTCAGGAAAACCCCTCCTACAAGACCCTTCTCACGGAAGCCAACCTGGACAGGGATCTCAGCCGGTTCCTGAGAGATAAAGGAGTAAGGGCGGTCAGATATTGAGATATCCTCAATCCAACAACGCTTTTACCGCTTGAACGATATTTCCTTCGTCCAAACCATACTTGGCCCTTAAAAGTTGCTGAGGACCGTGCTCAACAAACTTGTCGGGGATGCCCATGCGCTTCACCTGCACATCCCGGAGAGCATTCCTCTCTATAAGTTCAAGGACCGCGCTGCCAAATCCACCATCAAGAACATTTTCTTCAACAGTAATAACCTTCTTGATTTTCTCTGCCAGGGAAAGGATCAATTCCTCGTCAAGGGGTTTTATAAAACGGGCATTGACCACCGCCACCTCTATATCCTCTCGTTCAACACGCTTGGCTGCCTCCAGAGCAGGGTAGACAGTAGAGCCTATTCCTATGATCAAGACATCCTCCCCCTCCCTAAGGACCTTACCCTTACCGATCTCCAAGGATTTCAACTCGGGCTCGAGTTTTACGCCGTACCCTTTGCCCCTGGGATACCTTATGGCAACAGGTCTGCCACAATCAACAGCCGTTTTGAGCATATGTTGCAGCTCATCTTCGTCTTTGGGGGACATGATTACAATATTGGGGATATGGCGTAGATAAGAACAGTCAAAGAGACCATGATGCGTAGGACCATCTTCGCCCACAATCCCGCCCCGGTCAAGGACCAGGACCACAGGTAATTCTTGCATGCACACGTCATGAACGATCTGATCGTAGGCCCTTTGCAAAAATGTGGAATAGATGGCTACAACAGGAATAAACCCACCGGTCACCATACCCGAAGCGAAGGTAACCGCGTGTCCTTCCGCTATGCCCACGTCATAAAACCTTTCAGGGAATGCCTCAGAAAACTTGTGAAGACCGGTCCCGTCAGACATGCCGGCAGTAATGCCCACGATTCTGTCGTTTATTCTGCCGAGTTTGACCATGGCATCACCGAAGACCTCTGTATAAGTAGGGGGATTTCCGCCTTCATCCAGCGGTTTACCTGTCTCTATGTCAAATGAGCCGATACCATGGAAGGTTACGGGATCTTTCTCCGCAGGGAGGTAGCCCCTGCCCTTGGTGGTCAACACATGGACCAGGACCGGGCCATCCAACTTTCTCACATTTTTGATGTTCTTAATCAGATGGTTCAAACGATGTCCGTGAATGGGTCCCACGTACTTAAACCCCAAATCCTCAAATAGTGACCCCGGGACTATGAACCCTTTCAACGACTCTTCTGCCTGTTTAAACACCCTGTATAGAGACCGCCCGATGCCGGGGATTGTTCTGAAGAAATTCTTCATGTCATTCCGAAACCTGGTGAAGAGCTGTCCGGTCATAAGAAGGTTCAGGTGAGAAGAGAGGGCTCCCACATTCGGTGATATGGACATTTCATTATCATTGAGGACAACGATTATGTCCTTTTTTCTATGTCCTGCCTGGTTGAGCCCTTCGAAGGCCAATCCTGCAGCCATGGAACCATCGCCGATAACGGCGATAACTTTGTGTTTTTCATCCTTCAGGCACCTTGCCTCCGCCATACCCAATGCCGCAGATATTGAAGTGCCACTGTGGCCCACACCGAAGGCATCGTACTGGCTCTCTTCCCTCTTGGGAAAACCGCTGATCCCTCCATCCCGGCGCAAGGTATGGAACCTGTCTCTCCTGCCGGTCAATATCTTGTGGGCATAGGCTTGATGACCAACATCCCAGATGACTTTGTCATGCGGGGCA
Source organism: Deltaproteobacteria bacterium (assembly GCA_030621455.1). Classification (GTDB taxonomy): domain Bacteria; phylum Desulfobacterota; class UBA8473; order UBA8473; family UBA8473; genus JAUXHQ01. Next base: position 1,778 of record JAUXHQ010000214.1, on the reverse strand, counting down.
TCGAATATGTAGTGTAGGGCAATGGTCAACTCCACCGTACCAAGGCTTGAAGCAAGATGCCCCCCATTGTTGGCCACAACGGAGATGATCTCCTCCCTGATCTCTTCTGCAAGTTGCACTAATTCATCGAAACTGAAGGATTTGATGTCGGCAGGACTGTTGACCTTATCAAGCAATCGGATCATAAGAACAGAACACTCTCTTTCGACAATATCCGGAAGGAATCATCTTCTCATTCTCTCGACCCCCCTCAGGGGCCTCAACGAAAACTGCTTTGTATCGGTAGTAGCAGGTGTGTGAAGGCAGTTACAAGGAAGGAGACTCTGCAGAGTAAAGAAGCCCCTCTAATGCAGAAGAGTATCAAATCAGGTACAGGAATATCAGCATGTCCATCAATTCTGTGTCAGCCCTTTCGGTCTCCGATATACTTTGCGATCATCCGCAACGGATCCGCCTGTTCATCAAACCGGCCCAGAACATCAACAGCCTTATCTATCAATTCCTGTGCCCGCTTCTTCGAACCATCAAGGCCCAGAACACCGGGATAGGTTGCTTTTCCTCTGTCCGCATCGCTTCCGACGCTTTTGCCGAGCAGTTTTTCCTCTCCCTCGACATTAAGGATATCATCAACGATCTGAAAGGCCAAACCGATCGCCTCCCCGTACGCGGATAGTGACCGAACCTCTTCTTCGGTTCCGCCCCCCAGTTTTGCCCCCGTAGTAACGGAAGCGATGATAAGAGCCCCGGTTTTACGGGTATGGATATATTCTACACAGGAAAGGTCAACCGCTTTCTCCTCTGACTCCAGGTCTACTATCTGCCCCCCAACCATCCCCGAGGAACCGGCGGCGGCGGCAACGTTATTGATCACATCCAGCACTGCCCCGGGGGGTAGCGCAGAGATAACATTCGCATCCGTCATCAGCCTGAAAGCCTCCGTTAGCAGTGCATCACCGGCAAGTATGGCAGCAGCCTCCCCGTATACTTTATGGTTGGTAAGAACCCCCCTCCTGTAGTCATCGTCGTCCATTGCAGGCAGGTCATCATGGATAAGGGAATAGGTGTGAATCAGTTCAATCGCGCAGGCAAACGGAAGTATTGAATCCGTGCCCCCCCCCACCGTCTCGGAAGACGCGATGGTCAGGATTGGTCGCAACCTTTTCCCCCCGGCAAAGAGACTGTATGTCATCGCGTCATGGATAGTAGGAGGGTGTACATCCGAAGCCGGCATATATCGCTTCAACGCATCATCGATCATTTTTTTCCGTTGTTGCAGGTATGCCTTTATGTCCACAATGCTACTTTCCCCGCTCTTCCTCTTCTGATTCAAAGGGTTGCGGTTTCAACCCACCAGCTCTATCCTTCATGAGAATCTCAACCTTTTTCTCTGCCTCATCAAGTTTCCCAGCGCAGAACTTGGACAACTTAACGCCTTGCTCAAAGAGTTTGAGAGACTCTTCAAGGTGTATATCCCCATCTTCCAGTCTGGTCACCACAGACTCAAGGCTTTTCAATGCATCTTCAAACGTTTTCTTGGGCATATTACCCCTCAGCGAATCCTCTCCTCTATTCAAACAAACGCAAGGATTATACACCGGACGTCAGGATACAGTCAAGCACTAACTCAATCTCTTGGATACAGCACGTTTGGCCCCGTACATATCCGTTTAAAACCCCAAGTCCTCACCTACGATCAAGACATGGATGTCCGAGAAAAAAGGTTTTCTCTCCAAGATCACCGTGGCCCTGCATGCCCGCATGGGAGAGTTGCAATCCAC
>JAUXHQ010000262.1 GCA_030621455.1 Deltaproteobacteria bacterium | reverse complement strand
GAGGGAGGAATCCGCGTAAGGCATACATTGTCGTCGTCGTGGATTCCGACCGATAACGCAGTGAAATTTGATATATGGAAATCTATAAATTGACAATAATCCCCCTCTCTGATATCTTCCGGGGCAAGAAGAGAAATGTCATGATGAACATGAAATTGAGAGGGAGAAATCTTTGATGTCAAGAAAGCGAATATTGAGTGGTATGCGACCGTCCGGTAAATTGCACTTGGGAAACTTCTTCGGCGCCTTGGATAGCTGGGTAAAGCTGCAAGATGATTATGATTGTTTTTTCTTTGCTGCAGACTGGCACGCCTTAACCAGTGAGTACGAGAACACGGGGATAATAAAAGAGTGTATCAAGGACATGTTTCTTGATTGGTTGAGCGCGGGGATGGATCCTCAAAAGAGTACCTTCTTCATACAGTCGAATATACTGGAACACGCTGAACTCCACGTCTTGCTCTCGATGATCACCCCTCTGTCCTGGCTTGAGCGTAACCCCACGTATAAAGAGCAACAACAGGAACTGACGAACAGGGACATTTCCACATACGGGTTTCTAGGGTATCCTGTCTTACAGGCAGCGGACATAATAATTTATAAGGCCCATAAAGTACCGGTCGGAGTAGACCAGTTGCCCCATCTCGAATTGACACGGGAGATTGCGCGCAGATTCAACTTTCTTTACGAGGAAATCTTTCCTATCCCGGAGCCTATTTTGACCGAGGTACCCAAACTGCTCGGCATCGATGGAAGGAAGATGAGCAAGGCATATAATAATGCCATTTACCTTGCAGATCCCCCTGAGATGATCAAAGAGAAAACAGATCAGATGTTTACTGATCCTCAGAGAGCTAGAAGGACTGATCCGGGCGACCCCGAAATCTGCAATGTTTTCTCTTTTCACAAGATCCTCAGTCCTACTGAGGTGGTTGATGAGATCGCTCATGGATGTCGATCCGCCGGGATTGGCTGTGTTGAGTGCAAAAAGAGGTTAATATCAAGGATAATAACCTTCCTGGCTCCATTCCAGAGGAAGAGGGAGTATTTTTTAGATCACTTTAAGGAAGTAGAAGAAATCATAGAAACAGGGACAATTAAGGCAAGAAGTATAGCGAGAGAGACCATGAATGAGGTAAGAGAGGCAATAAAAATCTAACCTGTTCCTTTATGCCAAACCAAGGATATGCAAGAACGGCTTCAAAAGATCATTGCAAAGGCAGGTATAGCATCACGCCGAAGTGCGGAAGAGCTTATCACTAACCATAAGGTGACGGTCAACGGGAAGGTGATTACCGAGTTAGGCGTTAAGGTTGACCCGACCCAACAGCGCATTGAGGTTAATGGTAAGCTCGTAAACAAGCAGGAACCGAAAGTTTACATAATCCTTAATAAGCCGAGGGGGTACATCTCAACACTAAAGGATCCGCAGAAAAGGCCGATAGTCATTGATCTTATAAAGGACATAAAACAAAGGGTCTTCCCGGTGGGGAGGTTGGATTACCATACGGAAGGGCTACTTCTATTGACCAATGACGGTGACCTGACTCAAAAGTTACTCCACCCGCGTAACAGAGTTGTAAAGACCTATTTGGTAGGGATTAACGGTACACTAACCCGTTCTGATGTCACTAAACTTGAATCGGGAATTAAATTGGACGACGGCTTGACAGCACCAGCAAAAGTGAAGTTTGTAAGAGGGAAGAGAGACAAAAGCTGGTGGGAAATCACTATCCACGAAGGGAGAAAGAGGCAGGTTAGAAGAATGTTCCAAAATTTGGATCGTTCGATCCACGAATTAAAACGGATCCGGTTCGGTCCTTTGGAACTGGGTAAGCTAGTTCCCGGGGAGTACCGCCTCTTAACCGAGCGAGAGATCCGGGGTCTGAAGCGATGGCCAGGTCATCAGCGGTGATCTCTGGGCCTTAGACGAACCGCAGGCCTATAGCTGACTGTGGAACGCTTGCGACAAGACAATCAGCTAAGGGGCGTCTTTCTCTCCCCATCGGAGGGTTGCATGACCCAGAACCCTTTCAGGTGAAAAGCCGTTACAACCTCCTGCCCAACCTTTTCGGCCTCCTCTTTGCTAAGATACGACCCTATGCGCAATCTATACCACGTCTCATCGTTCAATTTAAGATTTATGACATATGCAGGGTACCCCTCTTCACGTATCTTATCAAGGATACGCTTTGCTTCTTGGTAAGATTTGCCGGAGAAAACCTGAACCGCCCAAGGGAACGACAGGGGTTCCTTCTCCTTTTCACTTGTCTCGGCCCCCTTTTCCGCTGTCTCTGCTTTTCTTTCGTCGTCCGGAACCTGGTCATGATGAGGGAGCTCAATGGGAAGGGGGGCTACAGAAACAGGTATTCTCGATGTAACCTCTCCCCTGGTGACAACAGGGGCCTTGCTTGCAGCAATAGAAGCCCTGAGTTTTTCTGTAACCGGATCTTCCCTCATGAAGGCAAGAAAAAATATCACAAGACCTATTAGTATCAAACCACCCGAGACTATCATCAGGAGAGTACGAACTTTCTCTGTCTTTTCTTCGTTTGGTCTCACTTCTTCCATCATTACTCTCTCCTTACCTCAGCAATCCTTGACAGGTAACAAGAAATGAGTAGCCGACAAGGGTTAATATGTTTTTAAGAATATCTAAAAGTAGTGGCCGACGTCGAAAGTTAATACTAAAATATCATACTTTGTCAAGGAAAAAGATGCCAACTCGGGGACAAGGCCAAAACACCTTTTTCAAGTTGGCGCTCAGATTCAGGTTAGGTTTATTCGATTTGAAAACACTGAATGGCCATGCCTTTTCTCGAAATGCAATGACGCTCTTTACCGCACACAGGGCCTATATGCCGGAAACTTTTCTCCTGACATTCCCCTGCATTTTTGATAATAATTTTCACTTTGTCCCGTGGGGAGGGGTTGTTCTTTTGGGAAGTCGTGAGCCTGACACCACATTCCACCCAGAATAAATTCCACCTGTGTAGTTGAGCATGGATTGCGTTAAGCGCCAGCTGCTTGTTTCGTTTGCTTGTTATACTTAAGAGCTTGGCGTAAGAGCTTGGCCAACCTTAAAATAGACATACGAGACTTTTCATCCCATTACACATACAGCCTTATGCCAGACTGTAGTTCATAAGAAGCAAACGAAGTAAGTAGGCGGCAAGCGGTAAACCTGCTCACTTGCATAGGTCGAATAAATTGG
>JAUXHQ010000161.1 GCA_030621455.1 Deltaproteobacteria bacterium | reverse complement strand
CTTTGTTTCGTTATTTCGTCCCCGTCCCTAACTGGTGCCCATCCATTAATGGCCTCTTAAGAAAGTGGGCACTAGCAAGTTTCCAATTCAGAAATGAGCAATATTTTGCAAGGTCAAAGAAGACAAGGGATTGCTCGGAGGTGTACAAGGGTACGCCGCACAAACAATCCCGCAGACTGACGCAGAGATTGCGGAAAATAGCCATTTATGTATGGGCACGAACTAGGGACAAGGAAAAGATAAATTTCCTGAAGATAAGACGCATCATTTATAGTAAAAACCCACCCCGCCCTTTACTTATCATATCTTATGAAGGACTCTGAAACCTTCATATTCACCTTGCTTTAACTATTCGACTATGCTAATTAAGTGCCATCAATATGTCCCTTCCTATAGATTTAAATTTTGAGCTCATCTTTGTTCCTACCTTTTTGGGTTCAGATATCAGGAACGAGAAACAAAAGATCTGAAACCTGAATATTGAGACCTGGAGTGATATTAAATAAAGTGTAAAATACTTTTGTGTATATATGAAGGATGCCTAGAAATGATCAATTTTTCGTAAGATCATTCCTCCGGCCCTTAGTGCCTGCGTTTCGGAGGCGAAGACAAGGGATTGTGGGGACTGACACAATGATTGGGGAAAAGGTCAACTCAGATTAGGTGAGAGGTTTTCAAACACCCTCTAAGGGGGCAAATATGAGTAAAGAGGTGAGCATCGAACAGTATATTAACTTCGATAAGAGTATAGACGTTATGGTATACAGAGACGGAGAGTTGACAGACTACTTTCTCGACTGTGAATACAAGAGTATTGACGAGATCCTGAAGAAGATAAGGGAAAAAAACCAGGATGCTGTTATTGAACAGTTTTGCTCAGGAGAATTATGCACCGGGGGCTGGATAAGGTGGGAAGTAGAGTGAATCAAGTAACCTTTGAGTGGAGACAGGAAACGGTCTTGTGAGCGAAAGTTACCGGTGGAATATTCTGGTACTAACCTATGTGTCAATGCTGGCATTCGCATTTGTGTTCCAATGCATCCCCCCTGTTCTAAGTTTGATCAAGGAGGAATTGCAAATGTCACACAGCCAGGCTGGACTTCTTATGGGCATCTTTGCCGTACCGGCAATATTCCTGTCCATTCCAGGAGGACTGCTCTTTGATCGCCATGGGACGAGAGGGATTACCGTAGCCTGTTTCATCTTGATGATTACCGGCACTGTAATAATGGTCATTGGAAGAAACTTCTTCTACCTTGCTTTAGGGAGAATCCTTTCCGGTACGGGTGCCCTGATCCTTACCATAGGTCTGCCCAGGTATGTATCTCGATGGTTTGATGGAAGAGAGCTCGGCACAGCCATGGGGATATTCAATACTGCAATGCCCCTGGGAACCATAATATCCTTTACTACATTCGGAGCCTTAGCACAGAATTTCGGTTGGCGGACATCCGTTTCAATCGGTGGTGTTGCCTCCTTCATGGCCTTGGTCGCCTTTCTTCTCTTTTATAAACCGGCCCCTTCTGCGACGGACACGCCTATAGCAGAGAAGGACCTCGGGCTTCCCACTTTCAGGGAAACGGGCATCTCTATATGGATCGTAGGGATTGCATGGATGTGGTTCAACGCATCAACAATCTCGTTTGTAACCTTTGCACCGGATTTCTTTCTGACCAACAGAGACTTCAGTATCGAGTTTGCCGGATTTCTTACCAGTTTTCTTGTGTGGGGTTCCCTCATTCTAAGTCCGGTTGTTGGAGGTCTCATAGACAAATTCGGTTGTAAGGAAACACTAATAGCAGTGGGTGGTTTTTCCTTGGCAATTCTCATTTATTTTGTGCCATACGCCACCACCTCACTCATTTTTTTGATGGTCATGATCGGTATTTCAGTGGCACTAATCCCTGTGTCGGTATTCTCATTACCGTCGGATATTATGGAGTCCAAGAATCTTGGTTTTGCCTTTGGAGTAATATCTACGTGTTTGGCTGTTGGAATGCTTCTAGGTCCCTATTTCGTGGGGTTGATTCGAGACTGTACCGGGTCTTACGAGGCGAGTTTCGGAGTTATGGCAGGATTCGCACTCTGCGTGACAGTAACTACCCTGATATTTCCCCTTGTAAAATCTTCAAAAAAATAGGGACCGTTACCTGATATACCGCAGGACATCTGTCTCTAAATCCCTTTGATCAGAGGAAACAGGAACCACCAGCAAACTTAAGAGGTGTAGCTACTGTACCCACTAAGAATAATCTCTTGCCTTACTACCCATTTTTGTGGTAGCTTACATAGCGCACGGCGGTTAAGTGTCTTTCATCGGAATAGTAAAAGAGAAACGGACCCCTCGAAAAGCTCATGTTACTGATGTTTCCTGAAGGGGTTTTTGTTATTCTCAGAAACTGATTGGACGGAGAATGGAAAGTAGTATGAACTTGCTGTTCTTGACAAAGTTGCTCCCTAGAAAAGAGATCATAGGTGGCCCTATCCTTATCTATCACAGGATCAAGAACTTGTCTGCCATGGGGCACAAAATAACGCTGGTTGCTCCGGTTTATAACGATGAGGACCGAAATGACACAAGTCTAGAGCCTTTCTGTGAGAAGATTATACGCGTTGATTCGATAGGGGAAAGACCTGAAGAAGAAGTGCTTGGACTGCGCAAGAAATTAAATAGACCGAGATTCTTCTTGACTGGGGACGGAGGTTATAATGAAGGGATTGAGGACGCACTGAGGACCGCCTTCAACGGGAATCGCTTTGATGCCATTATTGCAGAGTATTCGATGATGGGACAATACATAGAATCGGGGTATGATTTTGTTCCTGCGAGAACCATGACCGTGATTTCGGTGCACGAATGTTATACAAAGGCATTTCAATTGAGAGCTGAAAAAGGAGAAGATATAAGTGAGGACATCATAAGAGAGCTCTTTGAGTACGAGTTTAGGATGTACCGCGCCGCTGACATTGTATCGACTCTGACCAGAGAAGATGGGGACATACTGATAAATTACGATCCAAGCCTGAAAAGCAAGATCAGGGTAGTGCCACATGGTGTTGACACAGGGTTTTATACACCGCCGGATGAAGAACATTGGAATAGTAATACTAAGAATCTTTTATACATAGGGAATTTTCACCATCCTCCGAACGTAGATGCTGTGAGAAACTTTCTTGATCACTGTTGGGATAAAGTCCAACGAGAAGTCCCGGATGCGAAGTTCCATGTAATAGGGCTTAATCCGCCTCAAGAATTTCTGGACTTGAGAAGTGACAATGTAATTGTGCGGGAAGGAGGCGACAATGAAAATGTGCGGCGAATCTATCAGGTTAGTGACGTATTCGTGGCGCCCATTGAGTTAGGCACCGGTTTCAGAGGCAAGCTTCTGGAGGCTATGGCTTGTGGACTACCCATTGTCGCTACTCCGTTGGCTGCCTTTGGGATAGACCCAAAAAATGAAGAAAACATGTTTGTGACCGATGATTACAAGGTTTTTTCTGATTATGTTTGCGGACTTTTGAAGGATCCGGGGCTAAGGAAGAAAATCTCCACCAATTGCCTGGCACTGGCAAAGGAGTTCGATCACGCTCGTGCAGCAGAGAAACTTGAACGAGTGCTTAAAGAAGGCAAAGGGTGAGGGGTCCAAAGAGATCTGTACCCGGAGGCGTTGAAACAGAGTATGAGCGCTCTGTATTTTTTGTGGTGAGGTTTTAAGAATACCTTGTACATAAGAAGGAGGAGGTTAAGATGAAAAAAGTTGCTATTATAGGTTGTGGTGCTTATATGGACAGTGGTTACGGTTGCCCGGGTGAGTGGAGATGCCTGAAGGCGGCACAGCTTGGAGAAGGTAAATTCGACGAACCGTCCATGGTAACTGCCCTTGTCACCTGTGAATGCCCTGGGCGTACGGTTGCTCCTAACCTGGGCATGGCCATGAGGTTGTCGGAGATGAAACCGGATGTCATTCACCTCAGTTCATGTATGGTGGGGGCCAAGCCCGGATGTCCCTACACCAGCGCCGAGGAACGTGCGAAGATATTAGAGGAAGCAACGGGAATAAAGGTCGTATTGGGAACGCACGATTATCATTAGGGGTTGTTTATGGCTCTTCATCCCCCTTCCGCAAACTGAGAAAAACCTTGACATGGAAGGATGGATGATTATAATTGCGTACTATGGGTGCTTGAAGAAGAGCGGTTCTGAAGAGCCGCAAGTCCTCTGCCAGGAAGGTTAAGAGGTTTAAGATAACACCAGTAGCTCCCGTTTTACAACCGTTTATTGGGTGGCGATACGCCCTGCTATGGCTGAAAAGCGTCACAGCAATCATTCGCTTACAGGAGAATAGGCGATAATATCCTGTGAACGGTTGGCTTTTGAAGAGGAAACGCTAACGAGACCACGAAGGTCTGCAGTTCTGATTGAAATCAGGGTGAGCGGGCTTCGTGGTTTTTCATTTTTGGCACACATTGTCCGGAGATGAGGAGAAAGGGGGTGATACAAGACAAAGTGGATTTAAGAAGCAGCCCTTTAATAGTTGACCGTGGGTTTTGGTCTCTGTAGATTCTGCAATGGATCTGACTTCGAGTGGATTTCTAAGATGAGGTTGCAAAGGAGATCTTAGTGAGGGAGCGAGAACATTGGTGGGGTGCTCTGTTGTGGTTAGATCGGTTCTTACATTGGGTTTCAAAATCGTCATGGAAATGAGGAGAAGAGGAATGATGAAGATAATTGGAAGAAGTGTAGTGATATTTGCAACCATTTTTTGCTTGAGCATCTTGATGGGAACGCAGGCAGCGTTCAGCCAGGAAATCTCCAACTACGAGCTGATGGAGGAAGTAAAGAAACTGAAAGCCAAGACCGATCAGCTTGAAGCTCAGATCAAAGGGGAGATACCAGGAGAATCAGGAGCAGGCGAAAAAGAGCATTACCACAGTGTCAAAAGCCTGGCTGATAGAGTCCGCAGGATTGAAGGTCAAGTGAAAGAGGGTGTGCTGGGAAAGTGGGCGGACAGGATAGAACTGAGCGGATGCATAGAGATTGAAGCCGGTTATGTGGACCTTGATTTTGACGATTCCGCCCGTTGGATCCGTAATCCTGGAAAGTATCTTAAGCAGGGTGGATTTGCCTGCTCCGTTTCTACCTATAATACCTAGCACTTCGCCTTTTTTAAGTTCAAAAGAAACATCTCTCAAAGCCCAGATTATGTCAGAATGATCTGAGTCTGAAACGAAACCTGAGTCAGACTTAATATCATCAAATTTATAAAGCGATCGATATTTGCGATAGTTCTTCAAGGGACTTTTTATGAAGTCGAATATGGCACCTGCAAGGTTTTC
>JAUXHQ010000226.1 GCA_030621455.1 Deltaproteobacteria bacterium | reverse complement strand
GCCTTCTTTATCTCGGCAATAATCCTTATGGGAGTGGAAGGAGAGGTTATCGCAGGCTTAATGTCTCTTACAAGCGGCGACTCTCCTATCCCTCTCCGAAGTTCCCCCAAAGGACGCTTTTTCTTGGCCTCCGACAGGTCTATCTTCTTATGCCTTACTATTTTATCTAAGATCATTGTATCTTTATGAGCTGTTGGCTTTTAGCCAATGCCCCCATCCATAGTTCCGGATGAAAACCAGCTAGTGTCGTGTCATCTATGTAATGTCCCAAAGATGACCGTCATTCCCGCGAAGGCGGGAATCCATAGCTACCGCAAAATCCCCTGGATTCCCGCCTTCGCGGGAATGACAAAATCGAGATGCGTCATTTCTCAATTAACACGACGCTAGCCTTTATTACTCATCTCCACAAGACCGTTCAATTTCCTCATGGCAGCATGGTTGTCTATTGATCTTGCGGCAACGTATACACCTTCCGCAAGCGTCTCTGCCTTTCCACCTGTTACAATAGCTGCTGCCGCGTTAAGGATGACAATGTCCCTCCTGGGTCCCTTCCCACCTTCAAGTATCTCTCGAGTAATGCCGGCGTTTTTCGCAGGGTCTCCCCCTATCAGGTCCTCAGCACGGCATCGTTCAAGGTTGAAATCCTCCGGTTTTACCTGATATGTCCTTATTCCCCCATCCCTCAACTCAGATATCTTTGTCTCCGAAGTCAGGCTGATCTCATCGAGCCCGTCCTCCCCATGGACTACAAAGGCGTGTTTACTCCCGAGATTACCCAGAACCGCAGCCAGTTTTTCCGTTAACTCTTTCGAATAGACACCTATCACCTGAGCGTCAGCCCGCGCCGGATTGGTCAGAGGCCCCAACACGTTGAAGATGGTCCTGATACCAATCTCCTGCCTGGGACCGGCTGCATGCTTCATTGCTCCGTGGAGGATCGGGGCAAAGAGGAACCCGATGCCGTTTTTATCAAGGCATCTTTCTACTATACTTACGTCCGCTTCAATATTTACACCTAGGGTCTTCAAGACATCGGCGCTTCCGCAGTTGCTGGAAACGGACCTGTTCCCGTGTTTTGCTACGGTTATGCCGGCTCCTGCCACGACAAAGGCTGCCGTTGTGGATATATTGAAGGTATTGGCGCCGTCTCCACCGGTCCCACATGTGTCTATCACCGTGGGCGCCGTTGTGTTTATCTTTATCGCCTTCTCTCTCATTACCCTAGCCGCGCCGGTTATCTCCTCCACAGTCTCCCCTTTCATCCTCAGGGCGGTAATGAAAGAACCTATCTGCACAGGGGTAGCCTCTCCATCCATTATATGATTCATTACCCCTACCATCTCTGATTCGGAGAGGTCAATCCCTTCAACTACTTTTTTTATTGCCTCGGGGACCATAATGATTTCTCCTTTTCAGGCCCTCACGGACCTCAAGAAATTTTCCAAGAGGTGCTTCCCCACCTTTGTGAGAATAGACTCCGGATGGAACTGAATCCCCTCAATAGGGTATTCATCATGTCTAACCCCCATGATATCGCCATCTTCAGTCTCTGCGCTCACCTTTAGACACTGGGGTAGAGAGGCCCTCTCAATCACCAATGAATGGTATCGCGTCGCCTCAAAGGGGTTTGGCAAGTCTTTGTAAACACCTTTATTGTCATGATGGATAAGAGAGATCTTACCATGCATTATCCTACTGGCGCCAACGATCTTCCCACCGAACGCCTGGCCGATGCACTGGTGCCCGAGACAGACCCCGAGGATTGGTATCTTGCCGGCAAAGTGACATATTGCATCTAGTGAAATGCCCGCTTCATCAGGTCTACCCGGGCCCGGTGAAATCGTTAGGCCATTGGGTTCTAACGTCTCGGTTTCCCGTAGGGTTATCTTATCATTTCGGAATACTACAACTTTTTCGCCGAGTTCCCCGAAGTACTGAAACAGGTTGTAGGTAAAAGAATCGTAATTATCGATCATTAATAGCATACTCTTATCCCAGTCCACTCTTGGCCATTTCAAGGGCCTTCATCATGGCTGTTGCCTTATTCACTGTTTCAGTCCACTCCTTATCCGGTTGTGAATCAGCAACAATCCCGGCGCCTACCTGAATGTATATTGTGTCGTCCTTGATGATTACAGTCCTGATTGTGATACAGAAATCCATATTGCCGGAAAAGCTGAAGTATCCTACAGCACCGGCGTAAGGACCTCTTTTCGTAGGTTCTAACTCCTCGATAATCTCCATGGCCCGCACTTTTGGAGCGCCTGAGACCGTACCGGCAGGGAGGCAGGCCCTGAGTACATCAAAATTGTCTCTCTTGCCATCAAGAACCCCCTGGACATTGGAAACCATGTGCATGACGTGGGAATATTTTTCAGTCACCATGAGTTCGTTGACATGGACTGTGCCTATCTTTGCCACCCTCCCTACGTCGTTTCGTCCAAGATCGACCAGCATTATATGTTCTGCGATCTCTTTGGGGTCTCGGAGCAGATCCTTCTCCAATTCCCGGTCTTTATCCGGGCTTTCGCTTCTGGGACGTGTCCCTGCAATGGGCCTGAGGCAGATTTGGTTGTCTTCGACCCTGACCATCACCTCCGGGGACGATCCGGCCATTAACAAGTCGCCGAACTTCAAGTAGAACATATAGGGTGAGGGGTTTATGGTCCTCAGGCTTCGATAGATGTTGAAGGGGTCTATCTTTGCTTCTGTTTGGAACCGTTGCGAAAGGACCACCTGTATGATATCTCCTGCCACGATATGTTCTTTTGCTTTTAGTACTATACCCTCAAACTCTTCCTTTGAAAGGTTTGACGTGATATTGAGGGGTTGTTTATCGGAAGTCTGCATCGGTTTTGTGCTGATGGGCTCGTTCAATCTTACAATGATGGAATCTACCTTTCCTATGGCCTCTTGGTACGCGGTCTTCAGGTCGCGGTCACCGGTTAAATGGACATTGGAGACGACCTTGAGGGTCTGTTTCAAGTTATCAAATATAAGGATCGTGTCTGTGATCACAAAGAGACTATCGTATGTTTCCAGATCGTCTGTTGTCTTGTCAGGCAACGCTTCAAAGAACCTTACCACATCATAACTCAGGTAGCCCACTGCCCCACCGAAAAACCTTGGTAACCCGTCTGTCTTTACGGGTCTGTATCCGGCCATCAAATCCCTTAATCGATCAAGGGGAGATGCCACGTCTGTCCATTTTTCTTTCTTCTGATCAGTTATAACCTCTACGGTATTCCCTTTGCTTCGGAAGATTACCGAAGGGTTGACCCCCAGGAAGCTGTATCTGGCCCATTTCTCCCCTCCCTGCACGCTTTCCAGTAGGAATGAATACTCCTCGCTGTTCATCTTCAAAAATGCGGAGACCGGGGTCTCCATGTCTGCCAGGATCTCCCTGTAAACAGGGATAAGGTTGCCTTTTTCTGCCTTTTTGCAGAAATCTTCAAAGGATGGGTAAACCATCTATTTCTCCATTCCCTCAACCCGGGAGGTATATGAGCCACCCAGGGGGGGTACTCTCTTTTCAAATAAAAAAGGCCGCGGGCTTCAGGATTTGCCCACGGCCTTTTTGTTTACTTTATCGTTGCTTCTTTAGTATCCAACAAACGGGGCGCACAAATCCCTATCTATATGATACACCCACCACCACTCCAAAACCACATTATGTACGCAAGTTGATTCAGAATCTGTCATGCCCCTATACCTGTTTGATTAAAGTTATTAAATTTCTGTAACATAACAGGTCGGTATTTGTCAAGCCTTTTTTCCGTTCGTCAGCAATTCTAATTA
>JAUXHQ010000138.1 GCA_030621455.1 Deltaproteobacteria bacterium | reverse complement strand
GAGTAAGGCCGCACGAGGGTTTTCGCCGAGGCATACATTAGCGTACGTCGCAGGCGGAAACCCGAGGAGAACGCAGCTCAGGGGAAAAAGGGCCATTTCCGGATGGAAACTTAGGGGCACATTGCAACGTGCCCCTATTGCTTCTGTCCCGGATTGACACGGAAGTTCCTGGCAGCACGTATGCCCTGTTGCTCATCCACCCTTTGAAGCAGGATTAATCCGACAATAAAGAAGGATATTACTGCCAGTATGGCTGTTCTTTGGTTACCTGTCCACGCGGATATGGCTCCAAAAAAAAGAGGGCCGATGGTGGCGGAGAGTCTACCGGTGATACCGTAAAACCCGAAGAACTCTGCCTCCTTATCTCGAGGGGTTAATAGCCCCATCATTGATCTACTCGCTGACTGGCTGGAACCCATCGCGAGCCCTGCCAGCATCCCGATGACAAAGAAAGCGGACCTGTCGACTACGAGATAGGCCCCGATTACTACCATACACCAGATCAAGAGTGTTATCTGAATGGTCTTTTTGGGAAGGAGCTTATCGGCCAGCCAACCGAAGAAGAGTGCCCCCACGATACCGGTGGTTTGAACTATGAGGTAGAAGAGTATCAAATCGGAAATTTGCAGGTGTAAGGTGACTTTCGCATAAATGGTGCTGAAATATATTACAGTGGTAACACCCTCAATGTATATGAAATAAGATAATAGGTACTTTCCAAGTTCCTTGAATTGATTCAGGTTCCGAATTGTGTCGCCCAACCGTTTGAACCCTCCTACAATATACAAATCCTTCCTGTCGTATGTGAATCCTCCCATTCTCTCCTTTAGGCAGAAAAAAATGGGTAAGGAGAAGATCAAGTAAAATACCGCGGATAATAGGAAGGTCAGTCTGACTTTCGGTAGGTTTGACTCTTCAAAACCTCCTGATAGAAACGGTTTGCAAACGAGGATTATTACAATGGCTCCCAGATACCCCAATGCCCATCCATATCCTGATATTCGCCCGTATTTGTCCTGGGTCGTGATTTCCGGGAGGAAGGCATTGTAAAAGACATTGCCCCCCTGAAAGCCAATATTTGCAACTATGAATAGTAGCATCCCCTCCAGGATCATCCCTTCTTTCACCAAAGAGAGCAGGCCTCCAAAGACGATGCACAGGAGGGCAAAGAAGATCAGGAACTTCTTTTTAGATTGTGAGTGGTCAGCGATAGCACCCAGAACAGGCGAAATAACAGCTACTACAGCCATTGATATGGAACCATTGAGTCCCCACAGTAAATCGGCCCTGTTCCCCAAACCCTTTGCTACCACATCCCTGAAATAGACAGAGTAGACAAAGGTGACCACCATCACTGTAAACGAAGTGTTGGCAAAGTCATATAGCATCCAGGAGAAGACTTCTAACCGATTGGAGTTTTTTCGTATCATTGTCCTGTTCCTTTAAGAGGTTTCTAAAACTTGTTCTACGGTAATGATGGACTAATATAAACCGGCTGATAAGTCAAATTTATTCGACATGTGAAGCTAGTTAGTGCCCATCCATAAATGGACTTCTTGAGAAAATGGGCACGAGTTGGTTTCCAATTCAGAAATGAGCAATTTTTTCTCTGAGCAAGACCGCACGACGGTTTGCGCCGAGGCGTACATGGTCGTACGTCGCAGGCGGAAACCGGAGGAGAACGCAGCGCAGGGGAAAAAGGGCCATTTCTGGGTGGAAACTAGTTTGTGTAACTGCACAGGTCGAAATTTATTTTAACCTTGACAAGTAGGGGATTGTGTATTATTGTTGTAATTGATTCTCAATAACAACTATTGTGGTATTGGGGAAGAGATGGACGGGGTAAGGTTATTCAGAGACTATGTAAATGAAAAAGGTCTGAGAAATACACCGGAAAGAGAAGTAATAGTCAGGGAGGTGTTTTCAACCCATGACCATTTTGATGTGGATACACTCTACCTTCGATTGAGAAACAAGAAGAAGAATATATCAAAGGCATCTGTGTACAGAACGATTTCTTTGCTGATCAAAAGCGGTCTGGTCAAGGAAGTCTTCTTTGAAGATGGTCACATGCATTATGAACATGTATATGGGCGTGATCACCATTGTCACTTTCGATGTATTAGTTGCAAAAAGATCATTGAATTTATGGAAGAGGAAATTATCGACATCCACAGGAAGTTCTCAAAGAGTAGTGAATTTGAAGTGACCGGGCATCGGCTGGAACTATTCGGGTATTGTCGGGACTGTATGGAGAAGGAAGAGAAAAATAAGGCTGGTTGAACTGAGTAAATGGGGTTTTATTATGGAAAATGGTCATGAGGAGATCTACCATCAATTTAAGGTGATCTTTGAGGAGGAAGACCTTGACAGGATTGATGAACGGCTTCACATCCTTAAGGTGTTTCTCGATTTGGAGGATCATCCTACGGCTGCGGAACTGACGTCTGTACTCAGGGACAGGGGACTCCATTTCTCGGAGGGTTTTGTCTCAGAGAATTTGAAGCTCTTTTCGCGGTTTGGTTTTGCCAGCGAGAAGAATTTTACGGATCAGCCGCCTCGATACGAGCACCTCCACCTGGGAAGCCATCATGACCACCTCGTATGTGTCCGCTGTGGCAAGATAATTGAGTTTTACAATCCCGAAATTGAAGACCTTCAGATGAAAGTGGCCCGGGAAAAAGGGTTCCATCCCCTCCAGCATAGGATGGAAATATACGGTTTCTGCTCTGATTGTTTTCAAGAAAGGGTACCTCTCATGCCATTGACGATGGTGTCGCCAGGAGAGAAGGTTAGGATCGAAGCTTTGAATAATGGAAGGGGCATGACTCGCAGGTTGACAGATATGGGGCTCAACGTGGGCGCTGAGATCCATGTGATCAATAAGGGAAGACCCGGCCCTTTTCTTATCGCCGTCAGGGGTGCGCGTCTCGGAATAGGTCATGGGGTGGCACATAAGATCATGGTTAGTCCCGTGTAACAAATATAGGACGAGGCTGAATGTTGTGCCAAAGGAGATGGTACTTATGTTAAAAGTTGCGCGGTTAAATGAGTTGGAGATAGGGGAAAAGGGTAAAGTGATAAAGGTGAACGGCAAGGGTGAAATAAACCGCCGTATCAGGGATATGGGTATCGTCCCGGGTGCGTTGATTGAGGTGGAAACGAAAGCAACACTGGGCGATCCTATAGAGATCAAGGTAAAAGGCTATCATTTGACGCTTAGAAGTAGCGAAGCCGCTGGTATAGACATCGAAAAGACGGAATGAGGGTTATAAGAAATCATGAAAGAGATTACTGTAGCCTTGGCGGGAAATCCCAATGCAGGGAAGACAACGGTTTTTAATTCGCTTACCGGTGCCCATCACCATGTGGGCAACTATCCGGGGGTAACGGTCGAGAAGAAATGGGGCAGCATTAAACATGGTGACGCCAGGGTCAAAGTGGTTGACCTGCCGGGCACATACAGTCTGACGGCATACTCCTTGGAAGAACTGGTTGCCAGGGACTTTGTGGTTGAGGAAAGACCCGACGTGGTCGTTGATGTGGTTGACGCCTCCAATCTGGAACGAAACCTTTATCTGGCCATCCAATTCATGGAGATGGGTGCGCCGCTTATTATAGTGCTGAACATGGTAGACCTCGCTGAATCAAGGGGGTTAAAGATCGATGTCGAGAGGTTGTCGGAGTTACTGGGTGTGCCGGTTGTTCCTGCTGTGGCCACCAAAGGCAAAGGCATGAAGGATATGCTGAATGCCATTGTTACCCTGCCGCCTAAAGGGGATGGTTGGCATCCTGTGGACCTCAGTTATGGGAATGAGTTAGACGGTCACATCTATAAATTGACTGAGATAATTGAGGGCAGTAATTTGACAGTCGGACACTATCCTGCCAGGTGGCTCGCCATTAAGCTCTTGGAGCAGGATGAACAGGTTCAAAGGCTTGTAAAGGATAGCGATGTGGGGGAAGATCTCTTGAGAAAGGCCGAGAAGGTTGCCCGACATGTGCACGATACCTTTGATGACGTTCCGGAGGGGTTGATCGCGGATCACAGATACGGGTTCATTGCGAGCATTTGCCGGGAAGCGGTTCACAGGACTATGGATGAACGGTTGACCATTTCGGATAAGGTAGACAAGGTATTGATAAACCGCACCTTCGGTCCCCTTTTACTGGCGGGAATAATCTACCTCACATATACATTTGTCTTTTGGACGAGCGAAGTCCCGGTGAGTGTGGTTGAGGGATTTTTCGGGTGGACCAGGGAGATAATAACGAGGCTGATTCCGGATGGCCTGATGAAATCATTGATAATAAATGGTGTCATAGACGGCGTAGGAGGAGTACTGAGCTTTGTTCCCCTCATAATGCTCATGTTCTTTGCTATCGCTATCCTTGAGGATTCGGGATATATGGCACGTATGGCCTTTCTCCTTGACAGGCTGCTGAGATATTTCGGTCTTCACGGGAATTCGGTCCTGGCCATGATTGTGTCCGGCGGTATCTCAGGAGGCTGCGCAGTCGCCGGGGTGATGGCCACTCGTACCTTGAAGAACCCCAAGGAACGTATCGCCACAATACTCGTTGCTCCCTTTATGAATTGTGGAGCGAAAATACCCATATATGCCTTGCTGATAGCCGCTTTTTTCGTAGAATCGCGGGCCATGGTCATGTTTGCCCTTACCATTATAAGCTGGAGTTTTGCCCTTTTGGCTGCGCGTGGCCTTAGATCCACTGTTCTCAAGGGACCCCACACCCCTTTTGTAATGGAGCTTCCACCGTATCGGATGCCTACCTTCAAGGGTCTGTTGATACATATGTGGGAGAGGACGTGGCACTACCTGAAGAAAGCGGGGACGATTATTCTCCTGGTCTCGATCATCATCTGGGCCATGTCCACTTTTCCAAAGGCCCCGGAGGAACTACTGGCAGGGAAAAGCGGAAAGGAAAGGGCAGAGGCTGAGATAAGTTATACCGTAGCGGGCAGGATAGGGAAGGGATTGGAAAGAGTTACCGCCCCTTTAGGTTTCGACTGGAGGACAAACATTGCCCTTGTGGGTGGGTTCGCGGCAAAAGAGGTTGTGGTCTCCACACTTGGCACTGTTTACAGCCTGGGGGAATTCGACCCGGAGGCTTCGGGGGTGTTATCGGAAAGGCTGGAGAGGCAAGGCGACTGGAGTCAGTTAAAGGCATTTTCCCTTATGCTTTTCTGTATGCTCTATGCCCCATGTTTCGTGACCCTGGCAGTAATAAAAAATGAAACAAAGTCATGGAAATGGACCGGTTTTGCCATGGCTTATACTACTGTCATCGCGTATGTGGCGAGTTTGGCCGTGTACCAGACAGGACAGCTTCTTGGTATAGGGGTATAGGGGTAGAAAAATCTGGAGATCTATATCTCGTGGAGGTTATACTCGGATGATTGAGAATATTGTAGTATTAGTGATAGTTGCCGTCGCTGTTTTTTTTCTGGTGAGAAGAATCTGCCACACCTTAGGTTCCAAGGATATTTCATGTGGGTGTGAGGGATGCTCGAGCGGTTCTTCATGTGAACTCAAAAATATTGTCTGCAATAGTGGTTCGGAGAAGAAATAAGACATCTTCTACGAAACATCAGGATAAAGCTCTCCCCGGACAATCGGGTGGATGTTATTGTAGGGTGGGCTGAACTGGAAGACTACCTTCAAGAAGGACATTACAATCTTATAAGTAGCTCCCCATAAGATCTCATCCGGCTGGCCGTCTTCATAGTGGATGAAACAGTCATAACTGACCACATCGCTCTTGAA
>JAUXHQ010000007.1 GCA_030621455.1 Deltaproteobacteria bacterium | reverse complement strand
ATTCCACGAAAGTGAGTTCGGTGAAGGGAGGAATCTGGAGGAATCCCTTCTTTTTGGGGCAGGTTTGGCCGGCAGGGCTGCGGCGTTTCTCACGTCTCGAATGCAGGTGATTCCCCCGGGTGACAGAAGGCTGCCCCCCCTATACAAAAAGGAAGTGAGAACAGGCCTCTTCGTATGTTCATGCAACGAGACCATTGGGAATAAGGAAATAATAAACGAGTTGCTGAGGTTCAGCGCCAAGTTCGAGGAAGTAATACACAGTGAAGTCTTGCCTTCAGCCTGCCATCCGGATGGGGCCGGAACCATCGCTTCGGCTATAGAAGAAAAGGGGATCACAAGGGCAGTCCTGGCTGCCTGTTCTTGCTGTGCCCTGGACATGATATGCACCGCATGCAATGACCAGAGGTTGCGCTGCAAAGGAAACCTTTTCAACAAACAAGGACTTGATCCCTCCATCTTTGAAATGATTAACCTGAAGAATTTTCTGGCTACCAGGCGTGGTATGGACTTACAAGGCATACTCGAGGGCGGTAAGAATATGATAGAGTGCGCCTTGTCCAGAGTGAAATTCCAGAAAGAACTGCCTGGCCAAAAAGGAACCGTCCAAAAGACTGTAGCCGTGACAGGCGTTACACCGGAGGGCTTAATGGCAGCCCTTAACCTGGAAAAGATGGGTTACCGGGTGTATCTGATAGATGAGGGGGACACTCTCTCTGACAAAGATGTGGTTGGGGGAGATACATCTTACGCCCTCACAGTTGAGGGTATCCGGGAGGAGATCAATCTTGGCAGAATTACCTACCTGCCGGGGCTCCAAATGAAAGCCCTGGAGGGTCATCTGGGAAGCTTCAAGATGGCGTTCAACGGAACTGATCCGTCGCGCTTGAGGGTATCGGCCATACTCTTTTCAGGGGTTGACTTGGAAAACGTTCCCTTGACCGGCAATTTGTTGAGGAAAGGGTTTAGTCACAGGACACTCCCTGGGTTTCCCAGTTTTTCTCCCTGGAGCACAGGGATACCGGGTATCTTTGAAATAATGATCCCCGGAGAAAATGCCTTCAACAAAAAAGGCCTGCCGGGCGCAGCCGCGGCTGCCCAGGTGGCGGCGCTTCTACGAAAGTCAGAGATAAGGGCCAAGAACATAGTAGCCCAGGTAGACCAGGATCTATGCAGGGGGTGTGGCCACTGCTTCGAGGCATGTCCTTTTTCAGCAATAGAGATGAGAGGAGATGACCCTGAACAAAAGACAGCGGCTATTATTGAAATGCACTGCCAGGGATGCGGCACATGTGTCTCCATATGTCCCACAGGCGCAGTAGACACTACATACAAAACCGAAAAACAGACGGAACAACTGATTGAAGTGATGCTGAGATGAGACAAAGAATCAAAGTTTTGGCATTCCTATGCAACTGGGCTCCATGGTCTTGTTATACCGGCATGGGAGAACAATGGATACCCGTTCCCGGAGAGGTCAATGTGATCAGGGTCATATGTGCGGCCCGTGTCAGTACTCCCCTTCTCCTCAAGGCCTTTGAAAAAGGGGCCGACGGGGTTTTGATTGTTGGGTGCCGGACAGACAACTGTCAGCATGGAACCGGGCCGGACCTGGCCGAGCGAAACATCGACCATACCCGAGAGATACTTGACTTATTAGGACTGGAAAGAGAGAGAGTCCAGTTCACATACTATTTGGCTCACGAGTCTGAGAAGCTATCCTCTGATTTGCACCGGTTTGTGGAGAAGATGGAGACTTTCGGGAAGAGTCCTGTGTCGGGATGATGGAAGAGCGAAATGACGGATTATGACAAAGACCTTAGTCTCATCATAAAAGAGACGGGCATCTACCAGTGCCTGGATTGTGGTAAATGTACAGGGGCCTGTCCCGTTGCTGAGACGGGGAAACCTTTCTCTCCAAGACTAGCGGCCAGCAGGGTCATTGAAAAAGGAGACAGTGATCCTTACGTACAAGACTTTATCTGGGCATGTCTTACGTGTGGCAGGTGTGATGACAGGTGTCCCTCTGGCGTCAAATTTTCCAATTTTGTCCGGTTGTTGAGAAGCCGGTGGATTGACTCCGGAAAACCGGGTGTCTACAGCCACGGTGGGGCAATGTTTTCATTAATGCGGATGATGTCCTCGCCGGGCATAAGGCAAAACAGGAAGGGCTTTATCCCCGCAGAGGTTAAGACCCTATCAGAGGGCAAGGTCATGTATTTCGTTGGTTGCCTGCCCTATTTCGATGTCTTCTTCAAGAACCTTAACTTAAATATGGTTCGGATAGCCGTCAATTCATTGAAGATACTTAACCGATGCAATATCGAGCCTGTGGTATTGGATAATGAAAGGTGCTGTGGTCACGACCTCTTCTGGGCAGGAGATCAAAAAGGTTTTGCCAGGCTTGCAAAAGAGAGCTATGAGGATATCAAGGACCATGGAGTGGAGGAGATCATTACGTCCTGCCCTGAATGTTTCTATAGTTTTAGTGAGATATTCCCCCAAGTGATAGAGGGTTTTGACCTGAAAATAACTCATATCTATGAACTTATTGAAGAGCAGTTAAAGAAGGAGACCGATAATTTCGGTCTGAAACTCTTGCCTTTGCAAGCCACCTTAAAGGATTCTTGTCGTCTGAGTTACTATAAAAACACTTCTCAAGCGCTCAGGAATATATCGGGACAAATCCCAGGGTTAGACATCATAGAAACACCGGATTCAAAGATAGGGGATTTTTGCTGCGGCAATTCCGCATGGGTGGGCTGTGGAGCTCATTCCAAGAGCATCCAGATGAAACGCCTGAAGGCGTCGTTAGCCACAGGAAGCGACCTGTTGGTAACTTCCTGCCCCAAGTGTCTCATACACCTCCAGTGCACGATGAAGGACTTCTGTGATGATGGGAGTATAGAGATAAAGGATATGGTATCGCTTTTTGCGGATGCATTGGATTAGCGTTTTGAAAAGTTACATATAAATGGGAGTAGCTTAAATGGCTGAAAGTTCAAGCGGTGAGTTGAGGATCGGCGTTTATGTCTGCCACTGTGGATTAAACATTGCAGGCACTGTTGATTGTGATGCGGTAGCCCGTTTTGCAGAGGGGCTGGCAAATGTGGTGATTTCCAAAGAAAACGAGTACATCTGTTCTGAACCAGGTCAACAGTTAATTCAGGATGACATAAAAGAGCACGGATTGAACAGGGTGGTGGTAGCGTCCTGTTCCCCGAGGCTCCACGAGCCCACGTTCCGACGGGCGTGTTCACAGGCAGGGCTAAACCCGTACTTGATGGAGATGGCCAACCTGAGAGAGCAGTGTAGTTGGGTGCATTCGAGTCAACCGAGAGAGGCCACAGAAAAAGCCAAGGACCTTGTAAAGGCGGCCATTTCCAGGGTTCGTGCTCTCGAACCTCAGGAGGAGATGAAGGTTCCCGTTGCCAAATCAAGCCTCGTAATAGGCGGAGGAGTGGCCGGTATCCAGGCGGCGTTGGATCTAGCGGACAGCGGCTATCAAGTGTACCTTGTAGAGAAAAAACCAAGCATCGGGGGGATCATGGCACAACTGGACAAGACCTTCCCTACTATGGATTGTTCCATCTGAATTCTCGGCCCAAAAATGATGGATGTCGGTCGGCATCCCCGAGTTAAGGTACTTACTCTCAGTGAGGTAACATCCGTAAAAGGCTATGTGGGAAACTTTGATGTAACAGTGCATAAGAAGGCCCGGTTGGTGGATGAAAATGAATGTACCGCTTGCGGGATTTGTACTGAGGATTGCCCTGTCGTTATGCCGGATGAGTTCAATATGGGGCTCAGCTCTCGCAAGGCGATCTACATACCCTTCCCCCAGGCGGTACCTTCCGCATATGTCATTAACCCTGAAGAGTGTCTGGGAAGTGACCCTATTATCTGCGGGAAGTGCATGAAGGCCTGCGAAAAGGGTTGTATTGATTTCGACATGAAGGATAGAGAGATCGAACTCAAGGTAGGTACGGTCATCGTTGCCACAGGGATGGACGTGTACGACCCTCAAGAGATGGATGAATATGGATATACACGTTATGAAAATGTTATCACCAGCATGGAGTTCGAAAGGCTCATAAATGCCGGGGGACCCACAAAGGGAGAGATCATTCGGTTTACCGACCGTAGAGCGCCTCGATCCATAGCCTTTATTCAATGTGTGGGCTCTCGATCCTCCAAGAAAGGGGGACCTTATTGCAGTAATATCTGCTGCATGAATACCGTCAAAGATACCCTCATGCTCAAGGAGCACTATCCTGAGATGGACGTGAAGGTATTCTATATAGATATCATGGCCTTTGGCAAGGGTTTTGAGGACCTTTTCAGGAGGAGCAAAGGTGAAGGGGTCCGCTACATCCGAGGACTTCCCGGACAGATAAGGGAAGACCCTGACACCAAGAACCTGGTTCTTACAGTGGAGAATACCGCCACCAATGAGCTGGAGAAACATGACGCTGAGATGGTGGTGCTCTCTCTCGGGGTGAAGCCTAGAGAGGATGCCAAGGGGACTCAGGAGATGTTGACACTCCAGACAACCTCGGACGGGTTCTATCTGGAGGCACATCCTAAACTCCAGCCGGTTGATTCCGCCACCAAAGGCATATTCTTTGCCGGGTGTGCGGAAAGTCCCAAAGACATCAAGGATTCCGTCACTCAGGCGTCGGCCTCGTCTGCACGTGCCATGCGTCTCATGAATAGCGGAGAGATAACCATAGAGGCGATCACCGCTATCGTAAACGAGAAAAAATGTAAAGTTTGCGGTATCTGTGTCAAGGTATGTCCTTACAATGCCATTACATTAGATAAGGACAACAAGATCCCGGCTCACGTCAATGAGGCTGCATGCTCAGGATGTGGGACCTGTGCGGCGGAATGTCCCACGGATGCCATCACCATGAGACACTTTACCGATATTCAGATAGAAAGCCAGATCGATTCAATCCTTGAGGAAGACCCGGCAGACAAGATTCTTACGTTTGCGTGCAATTGGTGTTCCTATGCCGGAGCCGACTTTGCGGGGGTCTCGCGGTTGCAGTATCCTCCCCAGGTTCGTCTCATCCGGACCATGTGCAGCGGCAGGGTAGACAAGAAATTCATTTGGAGGGCCTTTGAGAAAGGCGCTCCGGTGGTACTCGTCTCAGGATGTCACTTTGGGGACTGTCACTATATCGACGCTAACCACTGGACTCAGAAAAGGATAGAGAAAATCTGGAAACGGATGAAAAAGCTGGGTATTCGAAAAGAACGATTGCAATTAGAATGGATCAGTGCCGCTGAAGGTGTCCGTTTTTCCGGAGTCATGAAAAAGATGGCGGAACTGAAGGCTACTGTTACCTCTGAGGAGATAGAAGATACAAGGAGACTCCTTGAGAAACAAAAGAGGGGGAAGTAAGATGGGAAGGTCTGCGAAGATAGTGATCGTGGGTCTGGTCTTAGTGGCGCTCGGTTGTCTGGCTTACTATCAATTCATGGTTTGGCATCCTCAAGCGTTGGAGGAGACCAGAGAGAAAAAGAAGGAAACGTGGGAGGAAAAGACATCCAGACTGCAGAAAAAAATCGTTCAACTTCAGGATGAGATAAAGAAACATGAGACATCCTTACCCGAGGGGAAACTCGTGGATGCATTCGGAGAAAAGCCGATCCTCCCCTCTGAAGTAATTAAAGAGGTAGATTGTGAAGAGTTGAAACGTCAGATACTTACCTTCTTTTCCTATCTGGATAAAAAAGAATACGTTAAGTCGTATAATTGGAAGGGTGGGGTATATGAATGGACCCAAAGGGCGGTAAGTAAGCTTTCTCGAGAAAGACCGGTAGTCTCAGGAGAAACAACAGATATCTATGGTCTGGTAAAAAATATGGCACATTTCTACAGGATGCTTGGCAAAAAAGAGGTTAGGTTCGTAAAGGAGGTGTTGGCCAACGAGTCCGACATTGTGGAAATCATCTCTGCCCTGTTCTATGGATGGTTCTCTTCTAAGGATCAGTGCAAGGATAGTTTGGGGATCTGTCCTTCCAGCGAGGAGGCTATGTATGAGTATGCAGGGTTCTTCCTTGACACCCTAGCAGGTAGATCGTATCTACTACGGAGGGATTCCAGGATTCAAGCCCTGGTAAGTTATTACGCTGTCCTTGTGATCCACCGGGCAAATGAACGCCATCAAAACAAATACGGTATCGATATCAGGCACTATATTAATCATGTATTGGACAACATCTCAAACCAGATGGGACTCGCCCATAGAGAATTCTACATAAAGAAACTCATGGACCTAAAGGAAAATTACGCCACCGAATAGACCTTTTATCTAACATTTCACCGGAAATTTCACCAGCCCCCTTCTTGTCTGTGAATAGCCCTGATATCACTTCACAACATCTAATTTTAAAGATAACTCAGTAAGTTGTTTGCCACCCACCTTTGAAGGGGCTCCAGTCATTAAACAGGTAGCCTTTTGGGTTTTCGGAAAAGCGATCACATCCCTGATCGAATCCGTCCCAGCGAGAATCATAATGAGCCGGTCAAGGCCAATTGCGATTCCACCGTGAGGGGGTGCCCCATAGTTCAATGCGTCTAAAAGAAAACCAAATTTTGCCCGTGCCTCCTCTTTTCCAATTCCCAAGATCCTAAACATCGTTGACTGCAACTCACTTTGATGCACCCTGATGCTTCCTCCTCCCACTTCAGAGCCATTCAATACTAGGTCATAGGCCTTTGCCTTTACCTTATCCGGGTCAGTCTTGAGTCTTGGTATATCATCGTCCATAGGCGCGGTGAAAGGGTGGTGCATCGCCACATACCGCATCTCATTATCGTCGTATTCCAATAACGGGAAGTCAGTAATCCATGTGAAGTCAAAGTTGCCCTCTTTGACAAGATTTAGCCTCTCCGATATGCTGAGCCTCAGATGGCCCAATGCTTCATTCGTTATCTTCACTCGATCTGCCACCATGAGCAAAAGATCGCCATCCGATACATGGAGCTTATTAGAAAGGCTGACCTTATCCGTGTCGTTTAGAAACTTAGCAATGGGTGATTGCCAGGTTCCCGATTCACACTTCAACCATGCCAGCCCCTTAGCTCCATAGACCTTAACAAGATCTGTAAGGTTATCCATGTCCTTTCTGGAAAAGCCGGCACAGCCCTTTGCATTTAATGCCTTTACAACTCCGCCCTGCTCAATCGCATCAGCAAATACTTTAAAGTCAGACCCCCTGAATATGTCGGACACATCCGTCAATTCCAGCCCGAACCTCATATCCGGATTATCCACCCCGTATCTTTGCAAAGACTCATCATAGGTAAGCCTCTTGAAGGGGATCTCTACATCTATCTTCAATACTTCTTTAAAGACCGAGGCCATCATGCCCTCTACTATTCCAAATATATCTTCGCGATCAACAAATGAAAGCTCCATATCCATCTGGGTGAATTCCGGCTGCCTGTCTGCCCGTAGGTCTTCGTCCCGGAAGCATCTTACGATTTGAAAATACCTGTCGTACCCTCCTACCATTAGAAGCTGCTTAAATAATTGAGGGGACTGGGGCAACGCATAGAAATGCCCGGGATTTACCCGGCTGGGCACCAGGTAGTCTCTGGCTCCTTCGGGGGTACTCTTGGTGAGAAAAGGGGTCTCGATTTCCAAAAACCCCTGTTCATAAAGATAATCCCTCATAGCCTTTGCAACATTGCTCCTCAGGATGAGATTTCCCTGAAGGTTTTTTCTTCTTATATCGAGGTATCTGTATTTCAGCCGGGTGTCCTCCGCCACATCTACATCCTCCTCAATAAGAAAAGGGGGAGTCCCGGCATTGTTTAATATCCTCAGCTCTTTAGCCTGAACCTCTATCTCTCCGGTAGGCATGATGGGGTTTCTAGTCCCTTCCGGTCTCCCCGAAACGGTGCCTCTCACGGCTATAACGTATTCGCCGCGAATTAGGGCTGTCCTATCGTGTGTTTCCTTATCCACATCAGGACGAAAGACAACCTGTGTTATTCCGTGTCTGTCCCTCAAGTCAACAAATGTCACCCCCCCGTGGTCCCTTCGACGCCGGACCCATCCCATGAGGATTATCTCTTTATCCACATCATCTATTCTCAACTCCCCGCAGTTGTGGGTTCTTTTTAAACCTTTCATCGTATCCGTCAACTAAAACCTCCCAATTTCAGCAATTCTACGTAAGCTGCAATGCCTGAGGTTTACCACTTCCTTTTAATAACATAATCAGCCACTCCTAGAAGGGCCTCTTTCTCCTTGCAGGCATTAAAACCATCTAAAAAGCCCCTCGCCGTTTCAACATATTCCCTAGCCGTTTCATATGTGCGCTCTATTCCGCCATGACCTCGAATCAAGTCGATTACCGTTGATAAATCCTCTTCCTGTTCCTCTTGGTCATCTGATTCAATAATCTTTATAATCCTTTCCCTATCATGGTTGTTGCTGACCTGCAGCGTGTGAATTAACGGCAAGGTAACCTTCCCTTCACATAAATCTTTCCCGATTGCCTTCCCAAATTCTTCCTCAGTCGCAACATAGTCAAGGAGGTCATCTATCAATTGAAAGGCAATGCCCATATTTAGACCAAAACCTTCCAGCGCCTTTTCTTTCTCATGAGATGCATGACCGAGGATGGCTCCTACTCTACAGGCCGCTGAGATCAACACGGCTGTCTTTTCGGTTATGATAGAGATATAGTCGTCTTCCGTAGTCAGAGGGTCCCCGCATCTCTGCAACTCCATAATTTCACCCTGGGCCAGACGAGTTGTCGTGTCAGACATCACCTTTAATATACTTAAATCTCCAACACGTGTCAGCACGGAAAAGGATTTAGACAGAAGATAATCCCCTAACAGAATACTAGTTTCATTCCCCCACACAGCATTAACTGAGGAACTGCCCCGTCTCACTTCAGCATTATCAACAACATCATCGTGCAGGAGTGTAGCTGTATGAATAAATTCGAAGACCCCGGCTAGGGGAACATGGTGTAATCCCGTATATCCGCATAATCTTGCAGAAAGGATCAGGATCAATGGTCTAAACCTCTTCCCTCCGCTTAGCAAGATATACTTACCCGCTTCTGGTATCAACAAAACAGAGGATTCAAGATTTCTTGAAAGCTCTGTTTCGACTTTTTGGAGATCGTCACTTACAAGTTCAAAGACTTCTTGAATGTCCATCGAACCCCCGTATTTAATTAGTATCTGAACCAAAAGCGCTCTGTCCCAGCACTGAGAATGGTTTAACCTTCTTTTCCAATGGTGAAGATCAGGTGATAAGCTGTTAGCGATTAGCAATTAGCCGTTGCATTTTTGTACACCTCACTAATTTTATAAGCTAAAAGCTAAAAGCTGACGGCTAGAGTCTTGCTTCATAAGGCCCTGCACAGTGTCAAAACATCCACCCTGCGTGTTCCGGCTTCCATCAATACCCTTGCACATTCGTTAACGGTCGCTCCGCTTGTGCAGACATCATCTATCAGAAGAACTCTATTCTTGCTTAATTTCCCCCTGTCGTAGAAGGCAAAAGCCCCCCTGACATTCCGCTCTCTTTCTTTTCTGCTGAGATTAATCTGGGGTTTCTCCCATCTAACCCTCTTAAGGCTCAAATAATCAACAGGCACCCCACATCTTTTAGCAATTCGTTTAGCTAAAGAAAGGGCCTGGTTAAACCCCCTTTCTCTTAATCTTCTGGGATGCAGAGGGACCGGAACCAGAAAGTCATAAGCCTTGAAATCAATAGAATCGCGATTGCAGTTCACCATGAAGTCGCCGAGAGGTTTAGCCAAGATGGTCTTTCTGTTATACTTAAACTGATGAATGGCCTCTTGTAGTACCCCCTCAAAAAAGCCCACCGCCCTGGCTTTGCTGAAGTGTACTTTCGAGGTTAGACAAATCCCGCAAAGGTGATCTTCTCCAGCGTCAGAGTTGAAAGGGATACCACACTTGGAACAGGCAGGAGATGAAATGTACTTTATGCTCGAAAGACAATATTCACAAATCCCTTGGCTATCAACAGGCCCTTTATTACATATGAGGCATCTTTCTGGAAAGAGCAAATCCAGAAAGGCACAAAGGAATTGTCTTATAGGTTTATCCAGTGTCCATCTCAACTCTCGGCGCATCACTCCAGAGTCCCTCCAGGTCATAAAACTCTCTAATGGGCTCATAGAATACATTTACTATAACGTCATTATAGTCCAGTAGTATCCATTTAGCCTCAGAAAAGCCCTCAATACCCAAGGGGTAGATCCCTTTCTTTTTCAGACTTTCTTCTACGGAATAGGCGATCCCTTGAACCTGACGATCCGATTTCCCACTACATATTATGAAGTAATCAGCAATTGAAGACAGTTCCCTCATTTCCAGAATTACCAAATCCAAGGCCTTCTTGTCCAAGATGGCATTGGCACAAACGAGAGATTTAGCCTTCGAATTTATAACCATCTACCTTTACCTATCACCCCTTCTCCTTTGTTCTCTATACATACTCCGCTCAAAATGCCCATATCTTAGACCAAAAGTCGATAAAAATCAAGTTCTTCAAATAAAAAAAGGCAAGTTAGACCTTGCCTTAGGAAATTTACTGATCTGTGTGGTGCCTTTCGTGAGGAACTTTTCTCCTTTCCTATCCCTTCGTTTGCCAACAGCCTTTTTACGGTTTCGTTTATATTGGGATTCAAGACCAATCCCGGGCTTTATTCCCGGCTACGTTTTACTTCCTTTTTTCTTTGGAAGATCCCTTATTTGCTGTACCATCATCCTCGGGCATTAACTCAATGACCGAAAGTGGGGCGTTGTCCCCCAGTCTTCTACCCGTCTTGAAAATTCTCGTATATCCCCCATTTCTATGCAAATATCGAGGGGCAATCGTATCGAATAAATCCCTGACCACCTTTTTATCACTGATAACGCTGAGAACCTGCCTTCTTGAGTGCAAATCTCCTTTTTTTCCTAAGGTAATCATCTTTTCGGCAATCTTCCGTAATTCCTTTGCCTTGGCATCCGTTGTTTCTATCCTCTCATGTTCAAAGAAAGAGGTGACCATATTTCTAAACATTGCTTTACGATGACTAGATGTACGCCCCAATTTTCTGCCAGCTTTTTGGTGTCTCATCCTATAAATTCCTTCTCTTCGTCAAAATCTTCTTCAGGTGGCTGGAAATCCGGCAATTTCATCCCCAGAGACAATCCCATCTCTGTTAAAATCTCTTTTATCTCATTGAGGGATTTTCTCCCGAAGTTTCTAGTCTTCAGCATCTCAGCCTCAGTCTTTTGAACCAGTTCGCCAATATGCTGTATTTCAGCATTCTTAAGACAGTTGGCTGAACGGACTGATAATTCTAGTTCAGCAACACTCTTGAACAGGTTCTCGTTAAGCGTGACTTTATCTTTTTCTGCAGCGACTTCTTCCTCCATACTCTCTTCAGCCTCATCAAAATTGATAAAGATGTCGAGTTGATCCTTTAATATCTTTGCCGCATAGGCAATCGCATCCTCCGGTAATACGCT
This sequence comes from Deltaproteobacteria bacterium, assembly GCA_030621455.1. Lineage (GTDB taxonomy): Bacteria > Desulfobacterota > UBA8473 > UBA8473 > UBA8473 > JAUXHQ01. The sequence continues at coordinate 5,778 of JAUXHQ010000007.1, read as the reverse complement.
ACCGTCTGTCCATACTTCCAGTGTCAGTTTGTCATAGTCAGTTACCTGACCCACCCTTGCTTGACCCACTGTGTAATTGACCTTCTTGATAGGAGAAAAGATCGCATCTATAGGGATGGTGCCGATAGGCTGGTCATCTTCCCTATTCATTTCCGCAGGAACATACCCCCTCCCCTGCTTGACTACCATCTCTATTTGGAGCCTCGCATCTTTCGATAATGTAGCGATATGTAAATCGGGACTCAAAATCTCAACGTTGTTGTTTACGGCAATATCTGAAGCCCTTACCTCACCCTCTTTTTCAATATCAATCCTGATAATCTCCGGACCATCAGAATGGATCTCCAGGAGGACTTCTTTTAGGTTAAGGACAATGTCCGTCACATCCTCCCTAACCCCGGAGATCGTTGAGAATTCATGAAGAACACCCTCAATTCTAACAGAAGTAATAGCGGTCCCTACGATAGAGGACAGTAGAATCCTGCGCATGGCATTTCCCAGAGTTAGGCCAAGCCCCCGCTCAAAGGGTTCTCCCACAAACTTTCCGTAACATTCTGTAAGAGATTCGGCGTCAACATCCAACCTCTTCGGTCTAATTAATTCCTGCCAATTCTCATGCATCTTTACTCCATCTAGGGACAGTCCGCCTCTTTCAAAAAAACAGACAACAATAAGTTTATTTTGAATATAGTTCCACAATTAGTTGTTCTTGAATTGGCATAGTCAATTCCTCTCTGGCAGGCAAGGAGATTACCTTCCCCTTCATGGCCTCCTTATCCAATTCCAGCCAGTTCGGCAAACCACGACGTGCCATGGACTCCAATGATTCAATTATCCTGCCAACCTTTCTGCTTTTCTCTCTCACCTCTAAAACATCTCCAGGGCTCATGAGGTAAGAAGGTATATTCACTTTTTTCCCATTTACAATAAAGTGGTTGTGCCTCACTAGTTGTCTTCCTTCATTGCGGGAGCTGGCAAATCCAAAACGAAATACCATATTATCCATTCTTCTCTCGAGAAAGATCAACAGATTATCCCCAGTTATGCCCTTCAACCTCTCAGCCTTTTCAAAATACGCGCGAAACTGTTTTTCAAGAATACCGTAAATTCGCTTTACCTTTTGCTTTTCGCGAAGTTGGATACCATAATCGGAAGACTTGGTGCGTCTCTGCCCGTGCTGACCCGGAGGATAATTCCTCCTTTCGTTGCCGCACTTGTCCGAATAACACCTGTCACCCTTTAAATACAACTTTACATTCTCTCTTCTGCACAACCTACATACAGCCCCAGTGTACCGAGCCAAACTACGCCTCCTTTAAACCCTTCTTCTCTTGGGCGGACGACACCCATTATGGGGGATAGGTGTAACATCTCTAATTAAATTGACATTGAACCCCACAGCCTGGAGGGCTCTTAGAGCAGATTCCCGTCCACCTCCCGGCCCCTTAATATATACATCTATATTCCTAACTCCATGTTCCATAGCCTTCTTGGCAACATCTTCTGCAGTCAACTGAGCAGCAAAGGGGGTACTCTTCCGAGAGCCCCTATACCCCTGAGTTCCAGCACTCGACCAAGCGATCACATTTCCACTTAGATCAGTAATCGTAATTATTGTATTATTGAACGTAGCCTGAATGTGTGCGATACCCTTTGGGATATTCTTCTTCTCCCTTTTCTTCCTAACACCTTTTTTCTTTTGTTTTGCCATCCACCCTCCTATTTCCTTCTACCGCCGATTGCCTTACGGGGACCTTTCCTCGTCCTTGCGTTGGTGCTGGTTCTTTGACCGCGAACAGGCAAAGAACGCCGGTGGCGTAACCCCCGGTAACTCCCTATATCCATCAATCTCTTTATGTTCATTGAGATTTCAATCCTTAGGTCACCTTCCACCTTATACTTACTATCAATTATCTCCCTTATCCTGGCCACCTCGGACTCTGAAATATCATCGGACATTATACCAAGATCAATCCCTGCTTTCTTCAGAATCTCCCTGGAATTAGACCGCCCAATCCCGTAGATATAAGTTAAAGCAATCTCCATACGTTTGCCCCTGGGCAAATCAACCCCAGCAATTCTTGCCAATGTCAGTACCTCCCTGCCTACCCTTGTCTCTGCTTGTGCCTCGGATTTTCACAGATTATCCTTACTACACCCTTTCGTCTAATCACCTTGCACTTATCACATCTCTTTTTTACTGACGCTTTTACCTTCATACTGACCCACCATCCTTTGTCTTGTCACGTCGCTTCATTCAGAGCGGGTTTAAAAACCTTTTGACGTTCAGATCTTGACAATTTTTGCCAATGGTTCTTAGGAACGGATTTTAATTTCCGAACCTTAGTGAAGCAAAGCGCAATACTTTTCGATCTGTGCAGTTATACAAACCCTGTGTGGCGAATTGTCGCTGATAATTCAGTTAACCGGATTGCGTTAAGCGTCGGGGGCTTGTCTCGTTTGCTTTAGATTTATGCCGGAATGTAGTTTATAAAAAGCAAACGAAATAAGCAGCCGGCAAACGGTAAACCTGCCCGACTGCACAGGTCAAATCTTTTGAACCCTGGAGGGGGCTCTCGCTAACCGAACTCAGCGTGTAGACACACGAGCGTATAGAGCGGTCACTTGGAACGATACGTAATCCGTCCCCTGCTGAGGTCATATGGGGACAACTCAACAGTTACCTTGTCACCGGGAAGTATTTTAATGAAGTGCATTCTCATCTTCCCGGATATATGCGCCAGGACCTTATGTCCGTTATCCAACTCCACTCTAAACATGGCGTTGGGTAATGTTTCCAAGACGGTTCCTTCCACTTCAATAGCTTCTTCTTTTGGCATAAGAGTCTCAATTCTATGTATTTATACCCGATCAATTATGTCTGTAATCCTCTTAAAAATCTCGTCCATCTTACCAACACCATTAACGGTTCTGCATAATTTCTTTGCTTGGTAATGTCCAACTACCGGGGCAGTCTGATCATGATAGACCTTCAATCTGCTCTTTATTGTATCCTCTTTATCATCATCTCTCTGGTAAAGTTCTCCATTACACTCATTACACACGCCTTCATTCTTCGGTGGATCAAACATAACATGGTATCCCTGTCCACATTGCCTGCAAGTCCGCCTACCTGTTAGCCGCTTCATCAACTCTCCATCGTCAACTTCAATATTAATCAGATGATCAATCTTCAAACCCATTCTGACCAGGATATTGTCCAAGGCTTCGGACTGGGCCACAGTTCGTGGGAACCCGTCTAGAATAAAACCTCCTTTACAATCTGGCTTACCTAGTCTATCTTCGATTATTCCTATCACAATGTCATCGGACACTAGAGAACCTTTGTCCATCAAGGCCTTTGCCTTCATACCCAATGGAGAACCTTCCTTTACGGCTTCCCTCAAGATATCACCTGTTGAAATTTGAGGTATGCCGTATTTATCAATCAGCATCTTCGCTTGGGTACCTTTTCCGGAACCCGGCGGACCTACCAGTATCAAATTCATGATGAAACCATCCTTTCTTAAACGTTTATATATATAGCAAGATACCCATCCAAAATGCTAAAATAAACCTGCATATTATCTATCTAATCAACGACGACCTTTGATCTTAGCTTTTTTCATGAATCCTTCATAATGCCTTGCAAGTAAATGGGACTCAATTTGTGAAACCGTATCCATAGCAACCCCTACCACAATCAGTAGTGCGGTACCCCCAAAGTAAAAAGGCGCATTGAACTTCCTGATAAGAATTGTAGGGAGTATGCATACGGCCGAAACATAGATAGCTCCGCCCAGAGTAATTCTCGTAAGGACTTTATCTATATAATCAGCCGTTCTTTTACCGGGTCTTATCCCAGGTATATATCCCCCATATTTCTTCATATTGTCAGCAATATCAACCGGATTAAATGTAACTGCCGTGTAAAAGTAGCAAAAGAAAACAATAAGACCAACATATACGATACTGTAAACAAGCCTACCGGGCCCTAAGCTGTCTATTATGCCCTGAAAAAATGGATGCAATTCCATCCACTCCTTAGGTAAAAAATTTGCAACGGTTAGAGGGAACATCAATATTGAAGAAGCAAAGATTGGTGGAATAACTCCGGCGGTGTTTACACGCAACGGTAGGTGGGTGCTTTGGCCTCCATACATCCTTCTACCCACCACCCTCTTAGCATATTGAACTGGAAGACGTCTCTGTCCACGTTCTACAAAAACGATTACCCCTACCACGAGGACCATAAGAATTATAAGCATTAAAACCGTAAAGATGCTCATCTCTCCTGCCATTAGGAGACGGACAGTATTGGAACAGGCAGCAGGTAATCGGACAACAATACCGGCAAATATTATCAGAGAAATCCCGTTTCCAATACCCCTCTCGGTAATCTGCTCACCGAGCCACATAATGAATGCCGTTCCTGCTGTCAGACTGATTATTGTCATTGCCGTAAACGCCAAACCAGGGTTCATGACAACCATCTCTCCTGCAGGACCCGTCATCCTTTCCAGTCCGACACTTATGCCAAAACCTTGGATAACGCTCAGGATGATCGTACCATACCTTGTATACTGGGTTATCTTCCTCCTCCCCGCTTCTCCCTCTTTGGACAATTTCTCTAAATGCGGGCTAACCACAGTGAGGAGTTGTAAGATGATAGAGGCACTGATGTATGGCATTATGCCCAGAGCAAATACCGATAGGTTCTCCAACGCCCCCCCGGAAAACATGTCAAAGAGACCAAGGAGGGTACCCTTAGCCTGAGCAAAAAAGGAAGACAGCGCCTCCCTGTCGATCCCTGGTGTAGGAACATATACGCCGATTCGATAAACCGATAATAGAAGTAGAGTGACTAAAATCCGTTTTTTCAGTTCAGGAATCTTGGGTATATTTTGAAACCCGCCCGCCAATTAGACCACCTCTATCTTCCCGCCAGCAGCTTCGATCTTTTCTTTAGCCGTTTTACTAAACCTACAGATTTTCACGACCAATGGATAACTTATTTCTCCATCTCCCAACAACTTTATCTCATCATAGACACCTTTTACCAATCCACAGTTAACCAGGGCCTGATCGTTAACCGTGGTGCCCTCTTCGAATCGATTCAAATCACGAATATTTACCAAGACGTATTTCTTCTTGAAAATATTAGTAAAACCCCGCTTGGGAAGACGCCGCTTAAGGGGCATCTGTCCTCCCTCAAAACCGGCAGGTATACTTGATCCGGAACGTGATTTTTGCCCTTTTGTTCCACGCCCCGCCGTTTTCCCTAAACCGGAACCCTGCCCTCGCCCGACTCTCTTCCTCCGCTTTCTAAACCTTGTAGAAGGTTTTAATTCACTCAATCTCATGGCTCAATAACCTCAACCAAATGGGGCACTTTATTTATCATTCCTCTAATTTCAGGGGTATCTTTCAAGGTAACGATCTTATTGAGCTTAGTCAAACCCAATCCTATCAATGTCTCCCTGTGCTTTCGGGGTCTACCGATGCCGCTTTTCTTCAGCCTTACCTTAAGCTCTTTCTCTTCCATGCGCTGCTACCCTTCTCCAGGCATCCCACCCTGCCCTCCTCCATGAAAGGAGTATATTTCGGTGGACGACTAAATAATCTCACTCAAAGCTTTACCACGTTTTTTCGCTATATCTTCGGGACTCCTAAGTTGACCTAAGGCCTGAAGGGTTGCTTTAACGGCGTTGTGGGGGTTATGTGAGCCCAGGCATTTCGTCAGGATATTAGTAATACCCACTGACTCAACAACTGCTC
>JAUXHQ010000103.1 GCA_030621455.1 Deltaproteobacteria bacterium | reverse complement strand
TCCTTGAAGATATTCATCTAGGTTGTCTTCATGCTCCATCACAATGATCGCACCGTGACGTTTCTCACTCAGCTTAGAGAGCGCAAGGACGACCTCCGCCGGAAGTTTTATGTTAGGGGAGATGCAACATTTGAGATGAGTCTGTAGCAGACCCTGTTCAAATTGGTTGAGCCCCTCCCGTATTTCGTACATTTTTTGTAAAAGATTGCTTAATTGAGAACACTGCTTCAGGCATGGTATACCCTCGTGAAGCTGAGTAACCCTGGATTTAAGTTCTTCCAGTTGTTCCTTAATCGCCTCTTCTTCACTCAATATGTCTTCATTATTTGGGCTGTCCATTCTCGTCTTCTCTGTCATCCTTTTTCGTTCCATTCAATATTCCACTCTCTCAGAAATAGCAACATGTGATTTTATATCTCATCTATGCTCGCTTTTTGATTTCTATACAGACTATTTCTTAATATACCATCATTTTTACATTCTTACCATCCATCCCTTCCTTACGGCAGGACTAAGTCATTTAAAGAGATAACACGTTGAAAGAATAGAGTTTATTTGTTTATTTAATAAGTGTTAAATAGCTATTAAGGCAATAACATGTTTGAACAGGAACTAAGCGCCTATTGCGAAACGGTGGTCAATACAAAATAAGACGGCCTCATGGTTGTGGGCAGGGCCGGGACCATCCTCTCCGTAAATAGGGCCATTGAAGCCATAACGGGCTATTCTAAAGAGGATCTGATTGGCAGTCCTTGCTCGGCGTTACACTGTGATATCTGCGAAATCGCTCGAGACGAAAACGGGGATCACTGGTGTGTTTTGTTCAGGACTGGCAGTCTGAAGATGCGAAGGTGTACTCTAACGAGGAAAGATGGAAGCTATGTCCATGTGTTGAAAAATGCTTCTCTTCTCCGTGACTCCAATGGCAATATCATCGGTGCCGTTGAGACATTAACGGAGATCACTGAAATCATTCAAAAAGATCATCAAATCGAAGCGTTTCAGCATGAAATTCGTTCACAAGACGGCTTTCATGGGATCCTGGGTTCCTCCGCTTCAATGCAAAAAGTCTTCAGCCTGATTGATAGTGCCACACGGTCTGATGCACCTGTGATCATTTTTGGAGAAAGCGGAACCGGGAAAGAACTTGTTGCAGGGGCTATCCATGAGACCGCGGCTCGCAGAAGAAAGACTTTTGTGAAAGTGAATTGTGCCTCCCTCAATGAATCCCTGTTAGAGAGCGAACTGTTTGGGCATGTCAAAGGGGCCTTGTACTCTGGGCCAGGGATAGCGGTATATAACCTGTTTCACATAGAGGCGGAGAAAACCATATTGTTCTACGAAAGGGTCATCAATAAGACAAATCTACAACAGTAAAAACCCCGATTTGCTTGAAAAAGCCCTCAAAAAGAGTTTAAAAAATGTCCTGAATAGGCCACACAAGCGGTATGACTTGTTCTACAATTTTCCTCAACCTAAACCTAAAATACGAGTTCAACGCCGGGTATGGTTAATTCTTCATCTGTGATTGACCTTAAGGGAGGACGGCTCGCTACATCCACCCCTGGCTGATACTTGAAAATACCGTAAAGTTCCTTATTTAACATAAAGATTAATCGGGTTAAAGGTATGCCGGCAGGGCATGCATCTTGACATTGACCACAGTTCAGACAAGAATCCATGACATGAGCGATCCTTATCATGGGGAACATTGCATTAGGTGGCACTTCCCCAGGCATAACTACGCCTCTATCAGCTTCTAAGATACAATCCTTGCAATAGCATATGGGGCAAGCATCCCGACATCCATAGCATTTAATGCATTGGCTGAACTGCCCCCACCAGTAATCAAATTTCTCCTCAATAGCCATATTCTTAAGCGGAGCAAAATCTGTTTTCTCCCACTTCAGGGCTGACTCGATTGCCTCTTGCTCTTTCTCTTTCCTCTCCTTTATAGCTTTGTCGTCCGCGTGTTCAACGGCTATATAGCCGGCTTTGATCGCTTCTTCGAAAAGTTCAGCGCCCTTATCGGAGCAAATTTCCACAAATGTTGCTTTCTTGTTACTTGTCCCCCACTTTCCACAGGCAATATCCGCCATGGTGGGAATCTTAATTTCACACCTTCGGCAGTTCTCCCTGCGCCCATATCCCTTCTCCTCCAGCGCTTTTAAATCTTTTGTTTTTTCGGTTCCATCCTTCAGCATGATAATAAGGTTGCCATCTTCGATGTCCTCGTGAATAATATTCAGAGGGTCAACTCCAAACTCTTCGATGATTGTCCTTTTAGCCACCACCGGAGATAGTGTGCCGCTACAGTTCAGACCTATGAGGAACAGGTTATCAAGGTTGACCTGCTCCCTCTTAACTAACTCAATGGTCCCTCTGATATCGCAAGGCTTTCCCACTACAGCCAATTTCATATCAAAAGCGCCCCCAAGGTATTCCTTGAGAAATCGTGCAATATTAGGAGAAGAACAATGCAATGACCCGGCTGTCTCAATTAACTCACTTGGATCAGTAATTAAGACAGGGCCGCCATCGTATCTATCGTCACCCCTTGCTTTTACCGCCAGCACTGCATCTACTCGTTTAGTATCCAGCACAAACTTGAGCAAGGACGTAACTATCCCACCATTTTCTGATCTATTCAGAATCTCACTATCTGAAGACCAGGCCAGGTACATGTCTCCTTTCACCGTTTCACCTCCAGTCTGACAGCACACACTTTAGTTTCAGCACACTTGCAACTGGGATCTAATGCTGAGTTTGTTAGCACATTGGCACAGGAATCGGCAAAATGGACGGGAATGAACAGCAATCCTGGTTGTACGTTATCAGTAACCCTGGCTTCGGCTTCAATGCTGCCTCGCCTTGTCTCCAGAGTAACGATATCCCTATCTTTGACTCCTGCCTTAATAGCATCCTTGGGATTGACCTCAACAAAGCCCCGAGGAACCTCATTCATTAGCTTTGGGGTCCTCCTTGTCATATGTCCGGTATGGTAATGAAATATACTTCTTCCAGTAGTCAGAAAGTAGGGGTATTCTTCATCCGGCATCTCTGCCGGGGGCTTATACTCCACAGGCTGAAAATGACCGAGACCATCAGGTGTGCCAAATTTCTCCAAGAACATCGTAGGTGTGCCCGGATGCTCTTCTGAAGGGCAAGGCCAGTGAATTCCTCCTACCGTCTTTTCTAGCCGTTCATAGGTTATTCCCTTATACTGGGGAATACAGCTTCTTATCTCTTCAAATATTTCGCCGGCAGAACTGAAACTGAATTTATCCTTATGGCCCATCCTTTCGGCTAGTTGGCTTACAATCAGCCAGTCAGGCTTGGTTTCGCCGGGAGTGTCGATGAACTTATTTATCTTTTGCACCCTTCTATCTACGAAAGTATGGGTGCCCTCTCGTTCCACCCAGGTAGCAGCCGGTAGCACTACGTGAGCAAGCCTAGCTATCTCAGTGAGGAATATGTCCTGAACAACTATGAAATTCATATTCTGCAACACCTTCTTCACATTATTAACATCGGGCACCACCATCATGGGATCCCCGCCAATCATATAGAGAAACTTGCAGTTATATAGCTGGTCAATATAGGTCATACCGGGCTTAGTGGGCAGATTGCTCACTCCCCAAGCATCCTCGAAGAATTTTGCCGCCTCCTCACTTACACGCTTAAATCCAGGATAGAAGACACACAGGCAACCCATATCACCGCTGCCCTCACCATTTATCTGGCCTCTCATTGAGTTTACCCCACTCCCAGGCTTACCGGCATGCCCACAAAGAAGGGCCAGGTCAGCGTGAAGCTTGACATTATCTCCACCAACGGTGTGCTGGCATATACCCTGGTTATAGAGTATGCACCCTCTCTCTGCCCTGGCATAAGTAATTGCCGCCTCTCTAATCTTTTCTATAGGAACACCGGTAAGTTCCTCTGCTTGCTTTAAATCGATTTTGGAGAGAAAATTGCGCAATTCATCTAATCCGGCGGTTCTCGTTGCAATGAATTCTTTATTCTCTAGCCCCTCAGCCAGAATAATGCTCATCATGGCATTTATCAGGGCTGCATCCGTGCCTGACTTTAACTGCAAGTGGATATCAGCTAAGTATCTCGCTGTAGCTGTATTTCTAGGATCTGTATAAATAACCTTTGCCCCCCTGTCTTTCGCTCTGAGCACCCTCCTGCTTATCATGGGAAAGGTTTCCTTCAGATTAACACCGGCAAGAAAGATACAGTCGGCAAGCTCAATTTCAAGTTGAGAGGTCTGCATCACCCCAGAGCCCATTGTAGGAACTAACCCGGCTACTGCCGACGAGTGACATAATCTACCGCAGTATTCCACATTATTGGTGCCCATAACCACACGGGCAAATTTTTGAATCACATAAGCATCCTCATTACTATTCCTGCACGAGGCGATAAGGCCAAACTTCTCCGGGGCAGCCTCCTTTAGTTTGGAGGAAACCAGGTTAAGCGCCTCCTCCCAGGAGCTTTCCTTAAAGACACCGTTCTTTCTCACTAATGGCATTTTCAGCCTGTCTTCACTATAGATGTACGCATAGGCATTCTTACCTTTGGGGCAATTTGCCCCCTCGTTCACCGGATGCTCCTTCCATGGCTCTTGTCCGATTATCCTTCCGTCTTTGATTACAAGATATATTCCGCATCCGCAGCTACAATAAGGACAAATTGTAGGCACATATTTAATGTCCATTCCGCCTCCTGTTAAATGGGCTTGGCCCAAGTTCTTTTATCGTTTGGGTGAAGCTCATGACTGTCTCGGCAAACTTTGGTCCTTCAGATGCCGCTATCCATTCTAACCTAAGCCTCTCAGGTCTTATCCCTATAGCTTCAAGAAAAGGCTTCAGTCCCATGACTCTTCTTCTGGCAGCCAAGTTGCCCTTCAGATAGTGGCAATCTCCAGGATGGCAGCCGGCAACTAAAATGCCGTCCGCACCAATAGCGAAAGCGTTAAGTATTAAAAGGTCACTAACCCTCCCGGAACACATTACCCTTACTACCCTTATATCAGGTGGATATTGGAGCCTGCCCACTCCGGCAAGGTCAGCGCCGGCGTAAGAACACCAGTTACAGCAAAAGCCGACAATTTTGGGCTCAAACTTATTCTCATTCACTTATCATGCCTCCTTTACATTTTCACTTTTCTTAACTTCTTTCGATAAGAAGAAATCCTCAACCTTATTCCCCTGACGAGTCAGGCCTTCTCATCAATGATAAATGAAATGATATCAACTTGCTCCCTCCAGAAAGGCGCCTGTCATAGAGAGCATCTGTTCTCGCATGAATCCCCTCTGCTGGACAGCCCCTGATGGGCAAGCGGCCGCACAGGCCCCACAGCCCTGGCACAGAATCTCGTTCACCCTGGCTACCCTGGTTTCTATATCTACCTTGATGGCGGCATAAGAACAGATCTGCTCACAGATACCACATCCCGCACAGATATCCTCATTTACCGAGCTAACAATACCCTCGGCCATAACCTCATCCTTAACCAGGACAGTAATTGCACGGGATGCCGCTGCCTTTGCCTGGGAAATAGTTCCTTCTATTAACTTGGGAGAGTGGGCCAATCCACAGACAAATATCCCTGCAGAAGAAAAATCTACAGGCCTCAGCTTTGCGTGAGCCTCCATGAAAAAGCCATCCTGATTCGTAGCCACCTTAAAGAGCTTTGAAAGCACACCATTATCATCCTGCGGTACGACAGCCGAGGCCAGGGTTATAATATCGCTATCTATCTCCACAGGCATCTTGATTACCTGATCTGTAACAATCACCTTTAATTTCCCACCCCTTTTTTCAACCGTGGGTTTATCATCTATTTCGTAAGGGATAAAATGAATACCTTTGGATCGCGCCTCTCTGTATAAATCTTCTCTTTCTCCATAGGTTCTTATATCCCTGTAGAGTATAAAGATGTCCATATCAGGGTTTAATTTCTTGAGAGCCAACGCACTGTGGATGGCATGGGTGCAGCACACCTTGCTGCAATAAGGCCTGCTTGGCTCCCTGGAGCCAACACACTGGATAAAAACAGCACTGTTTACCTCCTTCAGCCTGCCGGCATTGTGCATAATTTCCTGATCCAGCTCCAAAGATAACAAGATATTGGGATCTTCACCGTAGAGATACTCTTCAGGCTCGTAACTCTTTGCCCCATTTGCTATAATAGCTGCGCCGTAACTCACCTCCGTTTCTTTACCCCTGGCATTGACCAGTTTGGATCGAAAATTTCCTATAATGCCATCTACCTCCTTGATTTCAGTCTGCAAATGCACATCAATCAGAGGATGTTCATTTACCCTTTTTACCACTCCTTCAAGAAAGGGCTGTACACTTTCATCTTTCCATGTAGTATGTAATCTAAGGGCTTGGCCCCCCAATCTATCTTCCCTCTCTATTAGATATGCCTTAAATCCCTGTTCGGCCAACGCCAAGGCCGCTGTCATACCGGCCACGCCCCCACCGACAACCAGGGCTTCCGGACAGACCGGCTGGGGGATTGGATAAAGCTGCTCCAATCTAGCCGCCTTTGCCACTGCCATATGTACCAGATCCTTTGCCTTTTCCGTGGCCCTCTCCGGCTCCTGCATGTGGACCCATGTACATTGATCCCGGATATTGGCCATCTCAAACAGATAGGGATTAAGGCCGGCTTCCCTGCATGTCTCTCTGAATAATGGCTCATGTGTTCTCGGTGTACATGATGCTATTACCACCCTGTTTAATTTCCTTTCGGAAATGACCTGTTTTATCATTACCTGGGTATCTTCCGAACACGAGAAGAGATTATCTTCTGCATATTCCACATGTGGAAGAGTCTTTGCGTATTCAACAATCGCAGGTACGTCTGCTACCCCGCCTATGTTTATGCCGCAG